>JANZZB010000206.1 GCA_026419635.1 Clostridiales bacterium
GTAGTAATCATTTCTTGTCTTGATATTCATCACAATCTCTTCCAGCGCAGCATTACCCGCCCTTTCGCCGATTCCATTAACAGTACACTCAATCTGCCGTGCGCCGGCTTTAATTGCTGCAAGTGAATTTGCTACAGCCATACCCAAATCGTTGTGACAATGAACCGAAACGTTCACCTTTTCAATCCCGGCTGTATTTTTCATGATATACGAAACGATATCGTACATCTCGTGCGGAAGAATATACCCGACTGTATCGGGGATATTGATTGTTGTCGCGCCGGCTTTAATGACCTCTGAAAAGACTTTGACCAGAAAGTCTTTATCGGAACGGCAGGCATCCTCAGCAGAAAACTCAATTTCATTCGTATAACGTTTCGCATATTTTACCATTTCGATCGCCTGATTTAAGACTTCATCCGGCGTCATGCGAAGCTTATAGGTCATATGAACTGGAGATGTCGCGATAAACGTATGAATGATCGGCTGATTTGCCTTTTGTACGCCCTCCCACGCAGCGTCGATGTCTTTTGTGACGGCACGTGCAAGACTGCAGATTGCGGAATCTTTTACATTTTCAGCGATTGCCTTGATTGCCTGCAGATCTCCCGGAGATGCAATGGCAAAACCGGCTTCTATGACATCGACCTTAAGCTTTTCAAGCTGTTTTGCAACCTCTATTTTTTCATTTAAATACATGCTGCACCCAGGAGACTGCTCTCCGTCGCGCAATGTGGTGTCAAAAACCCTGATTACCTTTGACATTGCCATATCCTCCTTTATCATAACAGATTTTTCATAATATTGAAATCATTGCAACTTTGGCGAAGCTAAAAACAAAAAAACCTTCGTCTCGATAAAGAGACGAAGGTTAAACTTCGCGGTACCACCCTTTTTGCCGTTGTGTAAATATACAACGACCACCTTACAACACGTCAAACAACGTGCTTCCCAAATAACGGCGGGATTCCGTTCGCGCCTACCGGCAATACACCTTCAGCTGAATGTTCCGGGGGGAGCTTCTCCGTTTACACGCTGCCGTCTCGCACCAATCCGACGGCTCTCTGAAAAGCGAAAAACAGGTACTTTACCCTTTCATCACATCTTTCAATATTATGCTATTATTATATTCATTCTCTGCCATTAGTCAAGTGTTTTTTTGAAGTATTTTTATACGAGGATAAATCCTACTATGGCCTTACCGATTAACCACCGACTATTTGGTTCACTCGTAACCGTTTTTGATGCAAGATTAATGTCCAAGCTTTTCTGAAATCCTGTCGGCTACATATAAACCATTGGCAGCTGCCTGCGACAAGGACCTTGTCACCCCCGCGCCGTCGCCGATCGCATAGATTTCCGTACAGCCGTCGATAACAAAATCTTCGCTCTTCGGACGTGCGGAATAGTATTTGCATTCCACGCCGTAAAGCAGCGTATCATAGTTGGAAGTGCCCGGTGCTATTTTATTGAGTGCATACAGTGTTTCAATAATGTTATCAAGCTGACGTTTGGGCATGCACAAGCTCAAATCTCCGGGTATTGCTTGCAATGTCGGACGTGTTGTCGATGCCCTGAGTCTTTTTTCATCGGTTCTTCTTCCGTTTATTAGGTCACCGAACCGCTGGACGAGGACCCCACCGCCGCTAATTAAATTAGCAAGAGAAGCGACCTCTCTTGCGTAATCCACCGGCGCTTTGAAAGGCTGAGTGAAATTCGTGGTGGAAAGAAGAGCAAAATTTGAATTTTCCGTCTTTTTTTCTTTATCACGATATGCATGACCATTCACGGTCATGACACCGTTTGCGTTTTCCATAACTACATTTCCTCGTTCATTGAAGCAGAACATCCTTGTTATATCGCCGTAGCGTTTGGAACGGTACCAAATCTTCGGTTCATATATTCTCTTCGAGAATCCTTCCCATACCATTGCGGGAAGCTCAACGCGAACGCCGATATCAACTTGTTTGTTTTGAAGCGTAACTCCGTTTCGAAGGCACCATTTTGAGAAAAATCCCGTCCCGGACCGTCCGACAGAAAAAATGATGCGTTCTGCTATAATGGTGTTTTCGATATCTTTTTTTATGAATACGATTTGATGATTATTTTTATCGACGTCTGTAACACAGGCACCTGTTATAATATCGCATTTATCTTCAAGTGATTCAATCAACTTCTTCATCGTCTCAAAATTGGAATCCGTTCCCAAATGTTTTACTTGTGCCTGCTGCATGTGCAGGTCGTTCATGATACACAACTTTTTTAACTCGTCATCCGGCATAAAGCGCTCTTTGGTTGCGCCGAAAGAAACAAGAATTTTATCTCCTTGTTCGATATAATCAATAACCGTTTCTGGGCTTAAAAACTCTGTAAGCCATCCGCCG
>JANZZB010000207.1 GCA_026419635.1 Clostridiales bacterium
CCAATAAACATGAACTTCCCTCCTTACCATTTCAAAACTTCTCTCAAGTCTTTTATGGAAGTACTGCCTATATTTTTAACGATGTCTTTTAATTCCCTGAGCGTCTTGCCTTCACGTGCAGTCAGCGCTTCGAGCAGCATGGGTAAATTGACGCCGCTTAAGCATTCAAAATCCATTTCCCGCATCGCTTTTGCAGCTACATTAAACGGAGAGCCTCCGTAAATATCCGTTAAAACCAAAACGCCGTCTTCGTTGCCAAGTTCTTTTACGCTGCGGCAAAACTGTTCGCTGAAGGATTGAATCGTATCTTCAGGATTGAGTGGCATTGCGAAAAACTTCTCATTCTTCCCAATAATCATTTCACTGCTTTTCATCATTTCCAGAGCCAGACCGCCATGCGTCGCTATCAAAATGCCTATCAAAATGTACACTTCCTTAAAAGTTAATCTTGTTAATAACCTATAAAGTCGTAAATATACGCTATTTCTCCCACCGGTATCTCAACGGCATAATGGTTGCACAAAACCTTGAACGCCTCTCTGAGAGGCTTAATAAATTTTTCACTTTCCGTTTCAAACGCTGCAACGTTTTCATAGCTTTCGATTGGAGTTTTCGTAATAAGCCTTTCTATGAGTCCGCTGATATGTATATATAGTCCTATAATGGTCTTGGTGCTTAACTTTTTCCCCGTTATCTGTTGCAGCCGGATTACCGCTTCCTCAATATATCCTATTAAAGTTTCCGGATTCAGTATTGTCAGGTGTTTCACGACATTAAGTAGTGAAAAGTTCTTTATGAAGTTCAAATTGAAAATGTCCAAATCTTCCTGTGCAAGATAACGGGACAAGATAAGTTTTATTTGTTTTAACCCTTTTGCAGCGATGATATCTCCGATTGAGATAAAAGGAATATCTTCGATATTTGGATTGACCGGTCCTAAAATAAGCTTCACATCATATTTGTTGAAAATATCGCATTCCTTTCCGTTTTTGATAAGCCGATAGTAATCGTAGGATACAATTGCAGCATCGATTGCTTTCGGCATGCTTTCCACAAACAGCTCCGACATCCGCTCTGCAGCTCCGATTCCGGTGTCGCTGATAAACAGAATCGCTTCCTCTTTCTTTTGATTAACCGTAATTTTATAGCTGCTTTTACTGTCTTCACACGCCGATTTCAATATAGTCTCAATATCGTTTCCCTGCCACATTTGAAAACCGACATCCAGCGCAAGCTTTGTGGAAACATTATTCGCAAGCCCGATATTGATGTTTGAAATCTCTTTTATACTTTCGTTGATATCTTCCAGCGACCCCATATCAATCAGAAGTATGATGTCTTTGTTCATGAACCGCCTTCCAATAAACTTCCTGAGTTTAATAATAATATCTGCGACTTTTGTATTAAGAGGCATATCAATTGCCTCAAAGGTATGCCGGCCGATAAGCTTATTCGTTGCGTCGGCAATACTGCTTGCCGTTTGATACCCATGGCAAAGGATCATTCCTAAGATCGAGTTGATACCGATATCCTTGTTGCAACATTTGATGCAGAGGATCAGAAGAATGAAATCGATCCGAAATAACGATAAATCAATATTCTGTCTGACGAGTTCCGAAATTTCCTCTGCAATCGCCAACTCCTTGCAGGAGGTTTTTTTCAGAACATCCAGGGCGTTATCCAATTCTTTGTTCCTTTCGTCTTCCCATTTTTTCAGAGCCGAACCAATTTGTAAGTATGCCTGAAGCCCGCTGGCTATGATAAACGCGCAGTTCATAGGGAGCAGAATATTGTATTTTTCAGATATGAACTTGCAAACGTCGTTTACTGCCTTGTCGATTGCAATAAACTTGCTTTTTTGATATTTGTTGTTGTAAAAATGATAATCGAAATATTTATTAATATGGCTGTAGCATTTAGCAAGTATGTTATTGATCGAATCGTTTTCCCCCTGGTATTCCGAAAAGCAGCTTAAAATCGAATTATAAAATTCAATAATGATGTCAGATAATTTCCGTTTTTCAAACTCGTCTATACTAATCAGATTTCTGCTTTCTTCATCGTGTGTACTATTCGCCTTTGTTGCCGCAATAATGGAGTGCGGCAAATGATAAAGATAAATATTCAGATCGGTTCCGTCCGCTTTGGAATAAAGAAAAGCATTTGCACAGCAATATTTAATACAGTTTTTAAGTTGTTCGATGTTACCTGTAAAAACATACTCCATAAGCCGGTTATACACACTGCTGCTGATATTAATTTTTCTTCCCGTCTTTTTGGCTTCCTCTTTAAAAAAGGAAAGGATCAGTTCTTTTTTTTCTTCCAGCGTGCGTTCTTCCAAACTAGGAATATAAGATGTGACCGGTATATAACGAAGC
>JANZZB010000208.1 GCA_026419635.1 Clostridiales bacterium
GGTATGTATACTGCTTCAGCCGGTCCTTGTATGTTTATATATGACGGCAGTACGTTGGAAAAGATCAAAAATTTAACAGCAGTCGCTATTGACAGCTTAAATCAGTCTTATGCAAAAGCAAAATCGATAACTTACTCTCTATCCGATAACGTAGCAGTCTATGTAAAAAATGATTCCGGATATTTTTCAAGCAATGTCTCTGCTGTTTCAAACACCAGTTCCTATGATTTAACCGCCTATTACGATAAATCAGAACAGTCAGGCGGAAGAATACGTGTCATTATTGCAATTGCTAAATAGATTAAATTCTAATTCGTATTTACCAGACAGAGGTGATTTATGGTTACAGTATTAATAGCGGATGATGATACGCAAACAAGGGAACAAGTCAGCGAACTTTTATCAAAAAACGGATACCATGTCCTCCAGGCAAAAGATGGACGTGATGCAATGGATGCCGTAGATAAAAATATTTCTGCATTGAGTCTTATCATTCTTGATATGATTATGCCCGTATGTGACGGTTTGTGCGCGTTACGATATATTCGGAAATTGTCCGCATCCGTTCCCGCTATCATGCTGACAACAAACGGGTGCGCCGAAGAAGCGCCCGGATTAGAATTAGGTATTCATGATTTTATTGAAAAACCAATTAATCCAGCTATACTCTCCGCTCGAATCCATTCCATCCTTGATCGGCATACGGAACGAATCTCATCAAAGGTTGAACAGCTAGGCGAATTTCGCATCGATGAAAAAAGGCGTGAAGTTTGGCTTAAAGATAAAATTCTCCTTCTCACTCTGAAGGAATATGAACTTTTGGTTTATTTTAAGAATAATAAAAACGTCGCCGTTTCAAGAGAAAAAATATTAAATGCTGTTTGGGGTTACGATTATTTTGGAGGCCTTCGCACAGTAGACACACATGTAAAAAAACTGCGCGCAAAACTTGCAGGATACCGGGATCTAATCCAAACTGTCCGCGGATACGGCTATCGTTTTGAAACCGATGACTAATTTCCTCTCAAATTGTACAGGCTTTCAAACACAACGAACAGTTTACAATTTATCTTTCTTTTTTACCCTCAGCACCCCTCCGAAAACGGAGGGGTGCTTTAGTACTTTTCATGCTTAAAACCTAGGTCCTATCATTTCCATGTGAATATGGAGTGTTTCATATTCAGCTTCCCTTCATAGAGCAAAAAACGTATCACTAACAGCTAGCACGCCGGTTACGGCGCGCATTTCTTTGCTGTTTAATTTTTGTGAATGACAGGAAGCCAAACCTCGCACCTATACGCCGAGGACGTTTGATCTCCCTCCGGGTATACTTCGATATCCGGCGCGTCGGCATATTCGTAGCCGGATGTCGGAAGCCACTCTGTAATAATTCGTTTTTGTAATTCCTGAATAGCATACGGCATTGGGCCGATGCATTCAAAAACAGCCCAGGTGCAAGCTGGAATTTCATATTCCTCCATGTCTTTGGGAATCTCCTTATCCGTTGCAGCCGCGATATAATAATCAAATTCTTTTCCGTTCATACAGGTGCTTACGCCCAGCAATCCGTCGGGGTTTCCGTTAATTAATTCGCAGAGTTCCGGAATAAGTCCGTTTTGAACAGTCTCTTGCCAAAATAGCGGTACCGCAGCAAAACTTTTCTCAACGTCCATATCATAGTGTTTTTTTACACCTACGATCCTGAACGCATTCTTTTTTTCGATTTTGTAATTCATACCCGCATCTCCTCTGATTGAAATAGTAAAGGTGATGCGTGGATACGCTTTTAAAGAAATACCCTCCATACGGGCTCTGGACGGAGAAACGCCATGCACACTCTGAAAAGCGCGATTAAAAGAGGTTGGCGAATCATATCCGTATTTAAGAGCTAAATCAATGATTTTACTATCGTTTGTTTGCAAATCAAATGCCGCTGCCGTCATGCGCCTACGCCGTATATATTCCGACAAGGGAAGCCCGGCAATATACGAAAACATCCTCTGATAATGGAAAACGGAACAGCAAGCAATTTTTGCAGCTTCTTCATAGCATATCTCATCGCTCAAACGATCTTCAATGTAACTTATCGACTGATTGAATCTTTCTAGCCATTCCACATCTGTCACCTCCCTGATGAACCAGATTCTAACATGGTATAGTAAATATATCCTCTCATTTCATGCACAAAAAAGCAAGCCACCGTGTTACACATATAAAAATTAATGAAAGATAAATTTTTAATAAAAACGGAGGGATATCCCTCCGTTTTTTTTGTGATTGCAATTTAATACAACCTGAACAATGTTACTACTAAAAATC
>JANZZB010000209.1 GCA_026419635.1 Clostridiales bacterium
GCTACGTCGTCTGCCTTTCCTGGAGCACAGTAAGCGGCAAAAAACTCTACGACCTCAGCTGCGGAGAAATTTGCGATCTACACGGCGGAGGACGACGGCATACTCGCGTATGCCTAGGATGACAAAGTAAAGCGCGAATTTATCAAGGTTAAGGCGGGTCGGGTTCGACTCCCCTCACCTTAACCCACGAATGATAGGCAAGAAGGGATAAAAATGAGAAAAAAGTGCATCCTGTCGATTTTCCTTATTGTTTGCAGCTCCATGTTTTTTTTCGCAATGCCGGCAATGGCGGCATCAGACAGCGGTTATGATATTACGGCGTATCATACGGAGATTCACATCGAAAAAAATAACACCTATCATATTACTGAAACCATTACTGTAAATTTTAACGAGCCGAGGCATGGGATTTACAGAACCATTCCAAGTAAACAGGTTATGACTTGGTATTTGAAAGGCACAGTTGAAAAACGCACATATAATACCCGGATTAAATCAATAGTGGTCGAGGGAGCTCCGTTTAAAAGCTATAGCGAAAATGGGAACGTTGTCATTCAAATTGGCGATCCGGAAGAACTCATTTCGGGAAAGAAAAGCTATAAAATATCGTATGAACAGATTTTGGGAGACGATAAAATAAACAGCCTTGACTTTGTCAATTATAATCTTGTTGGAACAGGCTGGGACAGTAATATAAATAATGTATCTTTTTCTGTTGGCATGCCCAAAAATTTTGATGCTAAAAAAGTTTGGTTCTTTTCAGGCGCGTATGGTTCATCTGATAAAGCACCTGTTCAATATTCTATAAGCGGAAACACAATTACCGGAAGTCTTAAAGGGGCACTTGGACCGAACGAAGGACTAACATTACAAGTCGACCTTCCTGAGGGTTATTTTGAAGTGCCTGCACCGTTTCCATGGCAGGCGTTTCTGATTGTCGCCGCGCTTCTGTCTTTAGCCCTTTCTATTCTTCTTTTTCTTCGTTATGGCAAAGACGAAAGACTCATTAAAACAGTGGAATTTTATGCTCCCGAAGGCATCACATCGGCAGAAGCGGGTTATATTATTGATTCATCCGCAGATGAAAAAGATGTTGTTTCCCTTATTCTTTATTGGGCATCAAAAGGATACCTTTCAATAGATCGGACTTCCAAAGAAGACTTTCTCCTTACGAAAAATATGGAGCTTTCGGAAGACGCACACAATTTTGAAAAACATATGTTTAGAAAGCTGTTTGAGGGCAGGGATCGTGTTTTTTTATCACAATTAAAAGAGAATTTTTATACTGTTATTGACACAACAAAGGATCTGATTGCTGACCACTATTCTACGAAAGAAAACCGGCTGTACAGCCCGGGCTCAAGAGCTCTTGGTTGGTCTATAAGGCTACTTTCTTATCTTTTGGTTTGGGCTTCGCTTTTTGTAACAACCTATGATATGACTTATGCTGCCGGTGTTTCAATGATTGGGGCTTTTATAGGAACGGGTATTGTCATACTTCCCTCATTGTTTATGGGAAGAACACTTAAGTTCTGGCAGTCAATGCGTCGAGTAAAACGTTCTGCCACGCTCATTGCCGTTAGTATATTTATGGTTGTTGTTTTGCTCGTCTATATTGCCTATATGACAATTCAAAAAATGGGAATGGCCGGGTTTGTCATTGCGATTATATTCGTTTTAATGAATATACTTGGAATATTTATGAGCAAACGCACCAAAAGAGGCAGTGAACTTTTAGGAAAGCTTTTAGGATTTAAGAATTTTATTGAACGCGCTGAAAAATCGCGTATTGAACGATTGGTCGAGGAAAATCCATCCTATTTTTACGATGTTATGCCATTTGCCTATGTTCTGGGAGTTACGGATAAATGGGCGAAAAATTTTGAAGGTATTGCAATCCGGCCGCCGGAATGGTATCGCGACACGTATGATACAATGGGACCCTTCTCACCGTTTGTTTTCCAGACTTATATGTTTCACTCTATGGCTGCAATGCGAATAGCGATGGCTTCACGGCCTGTGCAACAGATGAACACAGGCAGCGGTTTCGGCGGCGGAAGTTTTGGGGGCGGCGGATTCAGCGGCGGCGGTTTTGGAGGCGGCGGAGGCGGAAGCTGGTAATGTTTCATTAGAAATATCAAGAAAGCCTTGAAACATTTGTTTCAAGGCTTTCTTAATTCAGACAAGTATTTTTAAGGGGTTGAAACCCCTTAATGTAAGATAAGTCCACAGGCGGACATGTGCCGCTCCGGGGTCGGCGAATTAGAATAGCAAGTGCAACAAAGGAAGCCACAAGCAAGACCTGC
>JANZZB010000210.1:0-2047 GCA_026419635.1 Clostridiales bacterium
GTATAACGGATGCTATTATACAATTGACTCTGAAAACGTATATCACAGAGGTCCATTAATGCCAATTACCATTGTTGTTTTGCTTTCGACAGTCTTTGTTTCCTTATATATTATTATTAAAAACAAAAGAAATATTGAGAGAAGATATTTTATCGCTTTGATTCATTTTTACGCCGTTCCGATTGTCGGTACCGTTCTGGATATCATCTTTTACGGATATTCGTTTATATTAAACAGCATTGCGATATCCTTATTGATCGTATTATTACATACAAAAAAACGCAGTTCCGAAATGGATTATCTGACCGGTCTATATAACCGCAAGAGGCTGGAAGCCTACTTATTATATAAGATCGACTCAAGCTCAGAGAATAGAACTTTTTCTGCGATCCTGATTGATATGGACAATTTTAAGTTGATCAACGACACATTTGGCCACGACATGGGAGACGACGCGCTCGAAACGGCTGCCGTTCTTTTGAAAAAAAGCATTCGGTCAGACGATTTTATCGCAAGGCTGGGCGGAGACGAATTTTATATTATTCTGAATCATTCGGACAGAAAAAGCCTGGAACTGGTTGTTTCACGAATCAAAAGATGTGTTGAGCAGTACAACGAGTCCGGAGTAAAACCGTATAAACTCCACTTTAGTATGGGATACGATGTGTACGATTATAGTCTTCGCCAGACAATGAAGGAGTTTCAGAAACGGGTCGATATCCTGATGTATGAAAACAAACAAGCAAAGAAAATTGAAAAATAAAAAATTACGGGAGTACCAAATGAGTTATTTGATCTGCCCGGTCTGCAGTAAAGATCTAAGAGTAAACGAGACTAGTTACTTTTGTGAAAATAAACATCTTTTCGACCGCGCTAAAAGCGGTTATGTGAATTTATATTTAAACCAGCAAGGAAAGGATCACCAGCACGGCGACGACAAACAAATGATCAGGGCGAGGCGGGATTTTTTAGATCAAGATTATTACAAACCTCTGCTTTCCGCTGTTTGCAAAGCAATAAGCGTAATTGCCGAAAACGACTGCCGAATTTTAGACGCGGGCTGTGGTGAATGTTATTACACAGCACATGTTTTTGAATATTTGTTAGTGACCGGTATAAAGCCCGAAATACTAGGGATTGACATATCAAAAGACGCGCTAAAAGTGGGAGCCAAACGTTGCCCGCATATTGAACTGGCGGTTGCAAGCGTGTTTCATTTACCTGTAAAGGATGAATCATATGACATCCTTCTCTCGATTTTTGCTCCTTTTGGCCCTGAGGAATTTCACAGGGTTATCAAAACCAATGGGGTCATGATCAGAGTGATTCCGCTTGAACGGCATTTGTTTAGCCTGAAAAAAGCAGTTTATGATGCGCCATATGAAAACCCGATCGAACATCCCGAGGTAGATGGTTTTTCTTTGATCGATAGACGTGAAATCAGAGAAACAATTTGCTTACGCCGTAAGGAAGATATCTTAAACGTTTTTACAATGACGCCGTATTATTACAAAACGAGCCAGGACGATAAACGTAAGCTTGAAGGTCTCTCTGCACTTGATACGGAAATTGAATTTGGAATTTTAACATACCGAAAAAAGTGAATTTTCTACAAAATCAGGGGCAGACTGATGGATAGTTATTTTGGAGGTGTACTTTTATGCGCAAGGGGATCAATTACGATGTCGGAACGTTTACAAGAGGGCCTTATTCACCGTCGTCAAGAGACATGTTCGATAAGGATATTGTGCAAAGAGAAATGGAGATCATTAAAAACGATTTGCATTGCGGCTGCATCCGTATTTCCGGACAGGATATTGAACGGCTGACGTTTGCTGCTGAAGCTGCGTTGAAACTTGGCATGGAAGTCTGGCTTTCTCCTGCATATATTGAAGCGGATCAAAACGAAATGTCCGATTATCTGACCGACTGCGCAAAAGCGGCGGAGAAGCTGCGCCTGAAATATCATGATATCATTTTGATTCTCGGCTGTGAGCTGACTTTTTTTATGAACGGATTAGTTTCTGTCTCTTATACACATCTCCGA
>JANZZB010000210.1:2057-2296 GCA_026419635.1 Clostridiales bacterium
ATTAGTTTTGGGAGCTACTTCAGCAGAACGTATGCTAACGTTTACAAAACCATCACGTCTTTTAATGAGCACCATTTTTAAAGGGTCATATCACAGACGCTTAAATTCATTTCTAAAAAAGACGATCATGCGTATCCGGCAGTTTTACCGCGGGCCTCTTACTTACGCATCCGGGCCCTGGGAAAAAGTAAATTGGAAATGGTTTGACTATGTTGGTGTTGACTATTACCGTGATTCAT
>JANZZB010000211.1 GCA_026419635.1 Clostridiales bacterium
CCGATAACCATACTGCTCGGCAATCCTGTCCATTGTCTAATCATATACGTAAGTATATCAACAGGATTCGATACAACAACAATAACACCTTTATTGTAATATTTTTTAATATTTTCCGTTATGTCTTTCATGACTGCAACGTTCTTTTTTGCAAGATCCAATCTTGTTTCACCGGGTTTCCTGCCCATACCTGCAGTAACAATGATAATGCTGCAGTCTTTAATGTCTTCATAATCACCGGCATAAATATTCGTGCCGCCAACAAAGCACAGCGCGCTTTTAATATCGGCAGCTTCGCCGCTTGCTTTATCTTTATCGATATCGATAAGTACAATTTCATTTGCAGCCTGGTGTAATGCTAAAGTATAAGCAGTCGACGAGCCGACATAACCCAAGCCAATAATTGCGATTTTAGATTTCGTTTCCATTAGTAAATGCCTCCGATAATAATAACTTCTGATTTAATAAATTTTAATTAATTATTTTCTTGCAACTCCGCTTTTCTTTGCAGCTTCTTTTACTGCTTCAGCAACAGCGGGTCCAACTCGCATATCAAATGCAGCCGGGATAATGTAATCAGGATTTAATTCCTCTTCTTTTAACAAATAAGCGATCGCTTTTGCGGCTGCAATTTTCATGTCGTCATTGATATCTTTTGCTCGTGCGTCAAGAGCACCTCTAAAAATACCCGGGAATGCAAGTACATTATTGATCTGATTCGGAAAATCGGAACGTCCTGTTCCAACAACGGCAGCTCCGGCAGCTTTCGCTTCATCGGGGAAGATCTCTGGTGTCGGGTTAGCCATTGCAAAGATCATCGGATCTTTTGCCATTGTTTTTACCATTTCCGGTGTCAGCATTTTCGGAGCAGAGAGTCCGAAAAATACATCAGCGCCTTTAATAACATCTTCAAGTGAACCTTTTTTCATCTCACGGTTTGTAATTTTCGCCATGAGTTGTTTTTCAGTGTTTAAGTTATCACGGCCTTCATAAATTGCACCTGAACGGTCGCAAAGAATGACTTCACGCAATCCCATCGACATTAATAACCGGGTAACTGCAATTGCTGCAGCTCCGGCTCCGTTTACAACAGCTGATAAATCTTCAATTTTTCTGCCCGTAAGCCGGCAAGCGTTTATCATCGCCGCAACACAAACAACTGCTGTACCATGCTGATCGTCGTGGAAAATCGGAATATCGCAACATTCCTTCAATCGACGCTCAATTTCAAAACATCTAGGCGCAGAAATATCCTCAAGGTTAACTCCTCCAAAACTTCCCGCGAGAAGCTTGACCGTATTAACTATATCATCAATCTCTTTTGAGCGGATACATAATGGAAATGCATCGACATCACCAAATGTTTTAAAGAGAGCGCACTTACCCTCCATAACAGGCATACCTGCTTCAGGTCCAATATCACCCAAGCCGAGTACTGCAGTTCCGTCTGTGACGACAGCGACAAGATTCCAGCGACGTGTATATTGATAACTTAGATCAACATCCTTTTGAATTTCCAAACACGGCTCTGCAACACCGGGCGTATAAGCAAGCGTTAAATCTTTGGCATTCTCAATTTTGCATCGAGCAATAACTTCAATTTTGCCCGCCCATTGTTCATGCATTTTAATGGCTTCTTCTTTAATGTTCATACCGTTGCTCCTAATAAAGATTTTTGGAAGATTCTTTCATCCTTTTTACCATAAAATATTATATGTATTTATTGTTAAAATTTTGACAAGATTAAAAAAATCCTCCGACTTATATCATATATTACAATATGTTTGTGTTAATTTTCTGTTAAAATAACTTTATTTTTATAAATATTCTGTTAACATTATATCACCCTGTTAACTTCAAAAGAAGTTTAACAGGGTTGAATTATAACTAACCTAAAATAAATTTTTTTACATTAAATTTCTTCTGTGATACGATACCCAACTCCAGGCTCTGTCAAAAAATATTTCGGTTCATTCGAGTTCTCTTCTATCTTTTTTCGAATGCTTGCCATATTTACACGAAGTATTTGGTTATCTGTAGCAAACGGCCCCCAAATCTCTTTAAGAATAAATTCATGGGTTAAAACTTTACCCGCATTTCTTGCAAGCAGTTCAACGATTTTGTATTCATTTGGTGTTAAATGAATTTTGCCCGTATTGACAAATATCTGCCTTTTCCCGAAATCGATGCTAAGATTTCCAACGTTATATGTTTCTATTTCTGAATTACTTATACTACTC
>JANZZB010000212.1 GCA_026419635.1 Clostridiales bacterium
GGAACACCGAACACAAGGTCAGCCTCAACAGGATAGGTCCTTGCAAGATATCTTCCCATCTCGAGACGCGCCTCGTTAACAGGCAAACCGTCAATGACACTGTCTGGACGGGCAAAATAAACAAATTCAAAAACGCAAAGACCCTGTTTCCCGCTTACACCGCTTTTAATTGAAGTCAGTTTTCCGTCCAGACAAACAACGATTTCTCCGGGCTCTACATCGCGTATAAAGGTTGCGCCAATTGCGTCAAGTGCACAGCTTTCCGAGGCAAATACATAAGAATTTTGAATTTTACCGATACAGAGCGGACGAAAACCGGATGGATCTCGAACGCCGATCAGTTTTCTCGGACTCATAATTACAAGCGAATACGCGCCTTTTATATAACTCATCGCGCTTTTAACAGCGTCTTCAATGGATTCGGTTTTCAATCGTTCGCGTACGATTGTATATGCAATCACTTCCGAGTCATTCGAGGTATGAAAAATCCCCCCCGACATTTCAAACTCTTCGCGCAGCTCGTACGCGTTCGTCAGTGACCCGTTGTGTGCGATCGCCAGATTGCCTTTGATATGAGAAATAACAATCGGCTGTGCGTTTTCCCGCGTATTTTTACCTAGTGTGGAATATCGAACATGACCGATAGCCGACTGACCGGTTAATGCCTTTAAGTGATTTTCATTAAAAACATCCGGTACAAGACCTACATCCTTCTGAAGATCGATTACGCCCATATCGTTTACAGCAATACCGCATGCTTCCTGTCCTCTGTGCTGAAGAGCGTAAAGGGCGGTATATGTTTCGTAAGCCGGATGTAATGTATCCCCGTCGGTCACCGCAATTCCGAATATTCCACATTCCTCATGAATTTTGTGCGGATTGTAACAAGCGTTACAGCTTTCACACTTTTTCATGGTTATGACCACTCCTTTCCTTGCGCTCATATCACAACATTTCATAACAGGAATCTTTATTGTGTATATGGCACTTTTTTAAAAGCGCAGCGCGCATTACATTTTTTAATATTATTCTCCTAAAAGCCTGTGAAGAATTTCACGATATGCATCCTCAACATTTCCCATATCCCTGCGGAAACGGTCTTTGTCGAGCTTTTCTCCTGTTTTTACATCCCAGAAACGGCAGGTATCCGGGCTGATTTCATCCGCAAGGACGATTGTGCCGTTCGTAAGTCTGCCGAATTCCAACTTAAAATCAATCAGTTCAATTCCAAGGTCCTTCAAATAAGCCCCTAAAATTTCATTGACCTGAAACGCATATTTGTCGATCAGTCTCAGTTCTTCTTTTGTGGCAAGTTCCATGGCGAGTGCATGGTATTCGTTGATCATCGGATCTCCAAGCGAGTCGTCCTTGTACGAATACTCCAGAACAGTGGATTTCATCTTTGTTCCTTCCGGAATCCCAAGCCGTTTTGAAAGTGAACCCGCTGCAATGTTTCTTACAATGACCTCAATCGGTACAATTTCTACTTTTTTAACAGCCGTTTCGATATCGGAAAGCTGCTCAACATAATGGGTGGGAATCCCTTTTTTTTCAAGAAGCTTCATCAAATGATTGGTTACCCGATTGTTGATAGCGCCTTTTCCTAATATCGTCCCCTTTTTCAAACCGTTAAACGCCGTTGCATCGTCTTTGTATTCTACAATATAAACTTCTTCAACGTCTGTTTTATAAACTTTTTTTGCTTTTCCTTCATATAATTGTTCAAGTTTTTTCATTTCTATCCCTCCATAGTTGTTACATTGTTATTTAATATCAATGGTACTTTATAATCTGGAATACTCGGCTTTTACTTCATCGTCAATTTTAGTTATATCGTTTGCCATTTTTTCTTTAAACACATCTAGTTTCTTAGAAAGAGCTTCATCGGAAAGGGCGATGATCTGGGCGGCCAGAATTCCGGCGTTATGCGCCCCGTCTATAGCAACAGTCGCAACCGGTATCCCCTTGGGCATTTGAACCATGGATAACAGGCTATCCAGTCCGTCCAGTGTTGAGGACTTAATAGGAAGCGCAATAACAGGCAGTGTTGTGAACGCCGCAAGAACACCTGCAAGATGCGCCGCTTTTCCAGCGGCTGCAATAATTACGCCGAACCCGTTATCTTTGGCGCTTTTTGCAAAATCGGCTGCGCGATCCGGAGTGCGGTGAGCGGAAATGACCCGAACTTCAAAGGGAATTTCAAAATCGGATAGGGTATCAAAAGTGCCC
>JANZZB010000213.1 GCA_026419635.1 Clostridiales bacterium
GTGCAAGAGGATACTTAAAGTCATGGACAACCATTTTGGGCATTCCGGTAGTACCGGAGGTAAAATACATCAGCATGGTGTCGTCCGGATTGATTGCATTTTCTCCGATAGGACGTTCAAAGGTATCTGATGCTTCCGAAATCCCTTTTGTGAAGTTTTCAAACCCTTCCCTATCGCCAAGAATTGCCTTGATTTTTAAAATCCCGCCGCATTCCTGCTGGGCTTCCGTAATATATGAGCAGATGCTGTCATCGTCTACGGACAAAATCATTTTGATATCTGCTGCCTCGACGCGGTATTTGATATCTTTTACTGTCAGTTGGTGCGTTGCCGGAATTAATATGGCTCCGATTTTATGAAGTGCAAGAGCTGTGTACCAGTACTCGTGCCGTCTTTTTAAGATCAGCATAACGGCGTCACCGCGCCTTATGCCAAGGTGGGTTAAATAATTTGCCGTTTTATTACTGAGACGTTTTAAATCGGAAAACGTAAAGTAGTGCTCATCGCCCTGATCATTGCACCAAACAAGCGCAGTTTTATCCGGTGTGAGTGCTGCAATCTCATCGATAACATCATAGGCGTAATTAAAGTTTTTCGGAACATTGATAGAAAAATTATTATAGAAATCTTCGTAAGAAGTAAAATCCGTACGGCAAAAACGTTCAATAAAAGCCATCTTAACACCACATTTCTAGTCCTCTTCATAATAGCAGAAAGTTCATTTACTTCTGTTTCCAGTTAAGACTAAATTTCGGAGACTTTTTTTAGCGTCAAAAAATCTTAAATAACAATAACGAGTATTTTGGCGGGCTTATCTCCGACCGCGTTCATCCCGTGAGGAAAATGAGAGTCAAAGTAGAGCGAATCGCCTTCATTTATCGTAAGAATATGTTTGTCAATCTGTATTTTGTAAGAACCTTCAAGGCAATAATGGAATTCGTGACCCGGATGGTTGTTTAAGGGTTCGTCCTCTGCCGATACAGGCACTGTGACGAGCAGGGGTTCAATTTTTCTTCCCGAGAAGCTATACGCCAAATTCTGATAGAGATACTCTTTTTTTCGATCCACCGCAATTCCACGATCTTTCCGGACTAGTGAATAAGTGTGCAGCTTTGCGGAACCTCCGGTTAACAGTTCAGTCATACTGACTTTTAAGAGATTTGTAATGTCATACAGAATGCTGACCGGAATATCTGCTTCACCCGATTCGTATTTTTTATAGTCGGTGGCGTCCATTCCAATTTTTTTCGCGATTTCTTCGGCGCTTATTTCAGAAAGTTCGCGAATGGCGCGAAGCCGCTCGGCAATTTCACGATTAGCTACTGACATCACGCACTCATCCTTTCAAAATCAGTTTTCGAAATTTAACCCCAGTTCAAGAGCTTTCTTGTTCAGAGCCAAAAGCTCAGGTTTATTAGAAGGCACATTTTTTTCGATTGTTTTTGTAATGATATCGTCAGTACAGATTCCAGTTTCTTTTATAAATTTTCCAATCATGATAATATTCGCGAGCTTCGGAATATTATTATCGGACGCAATCTTTGTTGCTGGAATATAAAATGTGCTAATGTCAGTGCGCTCCGATTTTGTACTGATCAGTGTGCTGTCAACGAAGAGTTTTCCCCCTGGGATAACGCTGCTTTCAAATTTATCAAAAGAAGGGGAATTCATTACAATCAGCTCGGTAGGATTAATAACAATCGGAGAGCCAACCGGCTCATCACTGATCATAACGTTGCAGTTTGCTGTTCCTCCGCGCATTTCCGGTCCGTAAGAAGGAAGCCACGATACTTCGTAATTTTGAAGAAGACCTGCGTAAACCAAAAATTTCCCCGCAAAAAGAATTCCCTGGCCGCCGAAACCGGCGATCAGAATTTGATGATTTGTTTTCATTTCGATTCCCCCTGATCCTTCAGATCTTTATCTTTATATACTCCAAGCGGATAGTAAGGAATCATATTCTCTCTTAACCATTCAAGTGCCTTGACAGGTTCAAGGCCCCAGTTAGTCGGGCAAGACGATAGTACTTCGACAATGGAAAAACCTTTTTTGTCGATTTGATTTTGGAATGCCTTTTTAATTGCTTTTTTTGCATTGAGAACATTTTTTACACTGTCTACGGAAACTCGCTCTGCGTATGCTGTTCCGTCAAGCGTGGAAAGCATTTCGCATACGCGTATGGGATATCCGGCGGTTAACGTATCGCGCCCGTAAGGAGATG
>JANZZB010000214.1 GCA_026419635.1 Clostridiales bacterium
AGTTCGACTCCCCTCACCTTAAGGAAGAAATAAGTGAAAGAAGCTTCTGCTTTACCATATTTAAGGCTTCTTTTGACTTTGCTGTTTCGAACGTGTATATTAACTAAAAGGAGAGACGAATTGAATGCAAACTACAGTGCAGCTTTTAGGCGGAATGCGCCTCATTCAGGACGATAGTTACCATCAGTTTGGACTTGACTCGGTCCTTTTATCCGATTTTACAACTGTTAAAAAAAATATGCATGTAATGGATCTCGGCGCAGGTTGCGGCACTTTGTCTATTCTGCTTGCAGCAAGAGAACGTACTGCAGTCATTGATGGCCTTGAACTATCCGAAGGGGCTTGCTCGCTTGCTCGGCAAAACATCGTATTAAATGACCTTTCAAATCGTGTTTCAATATATTGCGCGGACCTCTGTTCAAAAAATTTACCGGTTTCATTCGGTACGTATGATTTAATTGTTACGAACCCTCCGTATTTTGCTGAAGGTTCCGGAAAGAAAGCAGAAGGGGAACGAAATCTGGCTCGTTGCGACGAATCCTGCCCGCTTTCATCCCTTGCGGAAGCTTCCCGTCGTTTATTAAAATGGGGCGGCTATTTTTCCGTGGTTTACCGACCGGAACGCCTATGTGAATTAATTGCCTGCCTGAAAGCACAGAAAATTGAGCCGAAACGCATGCGCCTTGTCTATAAAGATCCTTTTTCCGTCCCGTCTCTTGTTTTGCTTGAAGGAAAAGTCGGTGCATCTGTCGGGCTAAAAATTTTACCTCCTCTATTTACAAAATCAGAGACAGGCGAAGAAAGCGATGAACTGAAACGTATTTATCAAAGAGAATTTTACAAATAATAATTGGAGTTTTCCGCAATTCCTGCTTTTTTCACCTTATAATTTTTTATCCTTTTTGGCTTATCATCTTATTGTATATTTCTATTACGGCACGCCGTTTACCGTTAAATACGGCAACCTCAAAACAATTTGATACTTATTGGAAGCTCGTTTTTGAGGTAATGGAGTAAAAATGCCCGGAAAACTTTATATCGTTGCGACTCCGATTGGAAATTTAGGTGATATCAGTATACGCGCGCTGGATACATTAAAAAGCGTATCCTTTATCGCTGCCGAGGATACCCGGGTTACAATGAAGCTTACAAACCATTTCTCTATTAAAGCCCCTTTGGTTAGCTATTACGAACATAATGCAAAAGAGCAGGGCGAAAAAATTGTTTCCCGAATTCTATCAGGGGAGGACTGTGCGCTTGTCTGTGATGCTGGGACTCCATCGATCAGCGACCCGGGGAAAGACCTTGCCTCTCTTTGCGCAGATTCCGGAATTACAGTTGTTCCTGTCCCTGGCCCGTCTGCAATCATTACGGCACTATCTGCATCCGGAATGAATACCGGCCGGTTTACTTTTGAGGGATTTCTATCCACTTCACAAAAAAGCCGAAAAGAGCATCTTAAAAGCCTTATCAATGAAGAACGGACAATGGTATTTTACGAGGCCCCGCATAAGCTTAATAAAACATTGCGCGATTTTTATGATACATTCGGAAACCGTGCAATTTGTATTTCACGCGAAATCACTAAACTGCATGAGGAATTTTTAAGAACGACTTTGTCGGACGCGATCTCTCATTTTGAAGAGCACCCTCCGCGTGGGGAATTTGTACTTATTTTAAGTGGTGCAGAACATAAAAAACCCGACACAATCGACGCTTTATCGATGGTCGGGTTATATGTTGAAAAGGGTATGTCTCTAAGCGAATCTGTTAAAAAAGTTTCCCGGGACGCATCCGTCGGCAAAAGCGAGCTTTACCGAATGGCGTTGGAAAAATATAAGAAAGACCCTATTTAACGAAAAAACAGCCTTACTGCAAAAGCGGAAGCAATAAATGCAGCTGCGTCTGCACAAAGAGCTGCAGGCACCGCATACTTGGTATTTTTTAAGTTTAACGCACCAAAGTAAATGGAAATGGCATAAAAGCTGGTCTCACTGGAACCCAGCATTACAGCTGCTACTCTGCCTGCATAGCTATCTGGCCCCGCATTTTTCATGATCTCAGCTCCAAGTGCCAATCCGCCTCCGCCAGAAATGGGTTTTAAAAGCGTTAGAGGTGCGCAGTCAGCCGGTATTCCGAATATTGCATATATTGGTTTTAGTGCCTGGCCCAAATAGTCGATTGCGCC
>JANZZB010000215.1 GCA_026419635.1 Clostridiales bacterium
TGTCTTGCAGTCGCCTTTTTATTTATCTGTTGCACTTGCTATTATAATTTGCCTGGATTCCCTCTCGAAAGGCTGTCAAGTCGACAGCCTCAAAAGCGGGGAACATAACGTTCCCCGCTCAGGTTTTATAGAAGGCATTTTCTTTTTTATTATATCCCTGAATTTAACGGAATTTCTCTCAAGGATTCAAATCCCGCTTCAAGTTCCTCGTCTGTAGGGATGTAATCTTCCATAGTTCCGTCAATATATTGCATATACGCCACCATATCAAAATAGCCGGTGCCGGTTAAGTTAAATAAAATAGTTTTTTCTTCTCCGGTTTCCCTGCATTTAATAGCTTCGTCGATTGCAATCTTGATAGCGTGGGATGATTCGGGAGCAGGTAAAATCGTTTCCGCTTTAGAGAATATCTGCGCTGCTTCGAAAACGCTTTTTTGTCCTACAGCGCGAACTTCGTCAATGTAACCATCATGATATAGTTTGCTTATGATTGGTGACATACCGTGATAACGGAGGCCACCAGCATGAATTGGAGACGGTTTGAAGCCCGAACCAAGAGTATACATTTTTGCGAGTGGTGTGATTTTACCGGTGTCACAAAAATCGTAAGCATATTTGCCTCTTGATAAAGACGGACAGGATGCAGGTTCTACGGCGATGAATGCGGGGCTTTTGCGACCGTTTAATTTGTCTGCCATATATTCCGTTATAATACCACCTAAATTTGAGCCACCGCCTGCGCATCCAATAACCACATCTGGGTATTCTCCAAGAAGATCCATCGCCATTTTAGCTTCGCTTCCTATGATCGACTGGTGTAAAAGAACCTGATCCAATACAGATCCCAGTACATAGCGGCAATTTGGCGTTTTGACAGCCTGCTCAACCGCTTCGGAAATTGCGCAACCAAGGCTTCCTCCGCTGTTTGGATCGGATGCTAAAATCGCTTTTCCTGCTTCGGTCGTGTTGCTTGGACTTGCAACTACCTTCCCGCCGAAGGTTTCAATGATCGCTTTACGGTAAGGTTTCTGCTGTGCACTGATTTTTACCATGAATACTGTCAGCGGCATGTTAAAATAGGCCGCCGCCATTGACAATGCGGTGCCCCATTGCCCCGCCCCGGTCTCAGTTGTAAGGCTGGTCACACCCTGTTTTTTTGCGTAATAAACCTGTGCGACTGCGGAGTTTAATTTATGGCTTCCGGAAGTATTATTGCCTTCAAATTTATAATAGATTTTAGCAGGGGTTTTCAATTCTTTTTCAAGATTGTACGCACGGATTAAAGGTGAAGGACGATACGTTTTGTAAAATTCCTGCACTTCCTCAGGAATAGGAATGTACCGGTCCGTCGTATTCATTTCCTGCTTTACGAGTTCTTCGCAAAAAACCGGAAGAAGGTCTTCGTATTGAACAGGTTTCATCGTGCCGGGGTTGATATATGGATCGTGCTGATCCTTCATGTCGGCGCGAAGATTGTACCAGTATTTTGGCATTTGGTCCTCAGTTAAATAGGTTCTGTAAGGTATTTTTCTGTTCATTTCGTTTCGCTCCCTTTATCTATTATTTTTATTATTTCAATAAGTTGGTAAAAAATAAAAAAACTCTTGCCCCTGTTTAAGGGGCAAGAGTAATAATCTCCTGCGGTACCACCCAAATTGACTATACAGTCCTCTTTTCATGCACGAACATGCATGCTTACTTTGTAACGGGTAAAGATCCCGTCAACACCTACTAAATTTAGTAATCTTTCGGGTTGCCCTCATAAGTCCATTCAGTATAACCTGCAATGCCGCGTTTCCACCGACGGCGGCTCTCTATAAAAGCATAAGAAATACGTACTATTCTTAATCAACGGTTTTAATATGAAATTATAATCATACTATGCTGAAAATATTTTTTTGTCAATACTCTTTTCTTGTTTTGGACGGTTATTTATTAATTTAGTACACCTTATTTAATATTAAACAGTATTAAGAATTGGTTGCAATTCATATTCATCATATTAAATGGCAAAATTCAAAAAAATTAATAGCTCTAAATTTGCAGGGAATAATAAAACAAAAGTGGAGGAACGCTCCAAACGTTTAAAAAAATGTCATCATTAAAACAATGGCAATCGGCAGGGGATGACGAAAAAACCGCTTATCATTTCCCGCGCAGATGAACAAGCGG
>JANZZB010000021.1 GCA_026419635.1 Clostridiales bacterium
AAACAGAGGGCTTTCGCCCTCTGTTTTTTGTTTGTCTGCCTGATTGTTTGACATAGGGGAACAATTGCATTACAATTTAAAAAATGCCGGTCAAGAATATGAAAAACAGCGGAATGGAAGAGTTAAATGATGACCTTAAAGCAGGTATTAGAAAACATAAAACCTCTTGATAAAAGAGCGATGGAGATTGCCAAAAGCAGATGGGATAGTATTGCAAAGCCTTTAAACAGCCTTGGAATGCTTGAAAAGGCGGTAATTCAGATTGCAGGGATTTACGGGGATGCGATGGCAGAGCCTGATAAACGGGCTGTGATCGTAATGTGTGCAGACAATGGCGTTGTGGAAGAGGGTGTTACGCAAGCGGGAAAAGAAGTGACGGCAATCGTAACCGAGAACTTCACGAAAGGGAATTCCTGTGTATGTAAAATGGCCCGCTGTGCCGGTGCTGACGTTATTCCGGTTGATATCGGGGTGGCATGTGATGTTTCGGGAAACGGGCTAATGAATAAGAAAATAGCCTACGGAACAAAGAATATGACGAAAGAGGCGGCCATGACCCGTGAACAAGCTATCCAGGCGATCGAAACGGGTATTTCCATTGTTTTTGATTTAACGGAAAAAGGATACCGCATTTTTGCTACCGGTGAAATGGGAATTGGTAATACTACAACGAGCAGTGCGATTGTATCTGTATTGCTTCAAAAACCTGTCGAAGAAGTAACGGGAAGAGGAGCAGGCTTATCAACCGAAGGGCTGCAAAGAAAAATCAATGCGATCAAAAAAGCAATAGAGAAAAACTGTCCCAATGCAAACGATCCGATTGATGTTTTGTGTAAAGTAGGCGGACTGGATATCGCCGGTCTTGCAGGAGTATTCATAGGAGGAGCCGCTTTAAGGGTGCCTGTTTTAGTCGACGGTTTTATATCAGCAGCGTCTGCTCTTATAGCAATCCGTATTTGTCCACAGGTTGCAGATTATATACTGGCTACCCACGTCTCAAAAGAACCCGCGGGTAATATGATGATGGAAGCGTTAAAAATAAAACCGTTTTTAAATGCTGAAATGTGCCTTGGTGAAGGAACAGGCGCGGTTACGATACTTCCGATCCTTGATATGGCGTATGCGGTTTACAGAGACATGAGTACATTTTCTGAAATTGACGTTGAGGAATATAAACCACTTACATAATAACGGGAGGAAGATCAAATGCTGTCGCTTGTTATTGGGGGCGCTGCCAGCGGTAAGTCGGAATACGCAGAATCGCTTGCAATCAATTATCGTATAGACCGTCGCATTTACCTTGCGACAATGATTCCTTATGACGAGGAATGCACAGCACGCATTGCCCGGCATAGGGAAATGCGAAAAGAAAAGGGTTTTCAGACCGTGGAATGCTATCACTCTTTGTTTGATGTAACGATTCCGAAAGGCTCGGTAGTACTGCTTGAATGTTTGTCAAATCTGGTGGCAAATGAAATGTATGCACCAAACGGTGCCCGCGAAAACACAAAAGAAGCTATCGTTTTAGGAGTAAACCGCATTTGTAAAAATGCGGAACATGTTATCATCGTATCAAACGATGTTTTTTCAAGCGGAGAACTTTATGAATCCGAAACAATGAAGTATTGCAAAATGTTGTCAGCAGTCAATCGGGATATTGCCGAGATGTCGGACAAGGTCATAGAAGTAGTTTGCTCCATGCCGATTATTCATAAAGAAAAGGGGAGGCAATCTATTTGCGGTTAATAAAATCATGTTTCCTTGCTTTTTCCATGTATTCTTCGCTTCCAATGCCGACAATGAAATGGGAGAAGGACAGCATGAAATATATGCTTTGTTTTTTTCCGCTTGTTGGTTTTGTTATAGGCCTTGTTTTCATACTTTGGACAAAAGCTGCCATGTTATTTGAAGTGGGAAAAATCCTATACGCCGCCGTATGTGTCATCATACCCATAGCATTATCGGGTGCAATCCATATGGACGGTTTTTGCGACACGGTTGACGCGCTTAGTTCCCGTGCCCAAACAGAGAGGAAACTCGAAATATTAAAAGATTCGCATTCAGGCGCGTTTGCCGTTATTGGCTGTGTTTTATATATCATGTTAACATTTGCTCTTTGGACAGAGATTTCGGGTTGGAAAGAAATTTTGATCCTTGCTATTGGTTTTATATTATCCCGTTCTTTAAGTGGTCTTTCTGTTGTCATATTCCGGTGTGCGAAAACGAGCGGACTTGCCGCAACTTTTTATGATGCCGCGCTTAAAAAACAGGTTGCTTTTATTTTGGAGCTTTATATTATTATTTGTATAGTGATCATGCTTTACATTAACCTGCTAATCGGAGCCGCTTGTGTTTTGATTGCTATATTCACGTTTCTTTATTATCGGAGGATGAGCTACCGGCAGTTTGGCGGAATTACAGGGGATTTGGCAGGATACTTTCTTCAAATATGTGAATTTAACATGTTACTCATAGTTTTGGTAGTTCAAAAAGTTGTATTAAAATAGAGGGGAATGCAGATGCGTCTTGTTATTGGAGGACAAGGGCAGGGAAAGCTTGGCTATGTCCTGAATGTGACGAAACTGAATATGGAGTCTGTAACGGACGGGGGATACTTAAATATTGCACACGTTACTCCTGTAGTAAACCATCTGCATCTTTTTATAAGAAAATTGTTAAAGGAAAAAATAGAGCCTCTGGCTGTTATAGAGTCAATAATAAAGAATAACGAAAAGATTATTTTTGTTTGTGATGAAATCGGATGCGGCGTTGTTCCGACGGACCCTTTTGAGCGGGAATGGCGGGAAACGACGGGCAGGATCTTATGTGTACTTGCAAAGCAGGCGAAATCCGTGACGCGCGTTTTTTGCGGAATCGGAACAACCATTTCGGGAGACGGCAAATGGACCTGACATGTTGCAAAATATGCCCAAGGGAATGCGGAGCAGACAGGATAAAACATACCGGGGTATGTAAATGCGGTTCGAGCATAAAAGTTGCGCGAGCAGCGCTCCATTTTTGGGAAGAACCTTGTATCAGCGGTACAAACGGCTCCGGTGCCGTCTTTTTTTCAGGATGCCCGCTTCATTGTTGTTATTGCCAGAACTACAAAATCAATATGGAAAGCTTCGGAAAAGAAATCTCAGTTCATAGACTTTCGCAAATGTTTTTGGAATTACAGGATAATAAGGCACACAATATCAACCTTGTAAGCCCAACTCCATATTTGCCGTTCATCTGCTCCGCGATTGACCTTGCTAAACCAAAACTCAAAATTCCAATTGTTTATAATTCGAGCGGGTATGAAAAAATAGAAGCATTAAAAGAACTTGACGGGTATATCGATATTTATTTGCCGGATATCAAATATTTTGACCCGGCGCGGTCTGGGAAGTATTCTTCGGCACCGGATTATTTTGAAAAGACTGCAAAAGCAGTTCTTGAAATGTACCGACAGGTTGGAAAGGTTGTTTTTGATCAAAATGGAATTCTCAGGCGAGGACTCGTAATTCGACATATGGTTATGCCGGGAGGAAGACATGACTCACTAGAAATATTAAAATGGATAGCCGGAAACTTACCGAAAGACGATATTCTTGTCAGTATTATGAGTCAGTACACACCTTGCCATAACAGCGCACAGTATCCGGAAATTAACCGGCGTTTGACTACTTTTGAATACCAAAGTGTAGTAGATAAGGTTCGCGAATTTTCTTTGACTGGATTTATGCAGGAAAAAAGCGCTGCAAAAGAAGAGTATATCCCTCCGTTTGATTTGAAGGGTGTATAAATATCGTTCATTCTGCCTTGCTTTAGTCGTTGTTTTGACAAAAGTTTGTTTTTTATAATTCTGGGAGAGTTTTATGTTAAAAACAATTGAGCTATTATATAAAGAATCCGGTGCAGTTTCGTTCGGAATTCTTCCGTTTGCATTGCTCGAAGAGAGCATGACCGAAAGGATGAAAAACAAAAAAAACCGATTATGCCCATGGGCAGAAACGGTAATTAGCGTTGCATTTGCTTATGAAAAGGATGCGACAGGAAATCTTGCGGCTTTTTCGCGTGGACGGGATTACCATCTGGTAATAAAAGAACGTCTTAACGAAATAAGCAAGAAGTTAAAAGAGATTTACCCAAACAATCGGTTTTTGTCCTTTGCCGACGATGCCCCTTTTTTAGAGGTTTTAGCTGCTGTCTTTTCGGGTGCAGGAGCTTTAGGCAAAAACGGTTTGGTTTTGGTTAAGCCATACGGCAATCATATATTGCTTGGAGAAATTGTGACGGATGTATTTGTAAATCACGCCGGGTCTAAAAATATAAAAACCTGTTTAGATTGTTCCCGTTGTGTTGCCGCTTGTCCAACGGGGGCTATGACTTATAAAGATAGTCGAAGAATATTAGACCGTTCAATGTGCATATCGGCCATTACGCAGAAAAAAGGAGACCTGACTGACAAGGAGATTGAATACTTAAAAATGGGCAATTCGATCTGGGGATGCGACTTATGCATCAATGCTTGCCCTGAAAATAAAGGGTCAACACCAAACCCAATTTTTGGCCGGAAAGATGAACGGATTTGTTCGTTTGACGTAAAAAGTCTTCAAGAGCTTGCGGATGACGATTTTTTGCGGCTTTACTTTGGGCGCTCGTTCACTTACCGCGGAATAAAACCGCTTATTCGAAACCTCAGAATTAAAAATAGCATTTCATTGAATAACCAAACACCGGAACAGGAATAATACGATTATAATACTTATTTTGTGAGGTGTTTTCTATGAAAGTTTCACAGCTGATGAGCAGCAATGTCATTTCCGTTACTCCGGAAGACACGGCGGCAAATGCCGCAAGGTTGATTGCAAGAAACAACATTGGCTCGCTGCCTGTCTGTATGGAAGACGGAAAGCTCAAAGGCATCGTGACTGACCGCGATATTGTAATAAGATGCATCGCGCCGGAATCCGACCCGGAAACGACCAAAGTACGTGAAATTATGACTAGGGGAGTCATTAGTGTTGCATCCGATGCCGATATTCGTGAGGCTGCACAGATTATGTCGGGCGAACAAATAAGAAGACTTCCCGTTACAAGCGAAGGGAAAATTGTAGGTATGATATCCCTTGGCGATATGGCGAAAACCCAGTCCTTTGATATGGAAGCCTCAAAAGCACTTTCGGAAATTTCCATGCCCCCGCGTAAATACGGGAAAGACAGCTAATATACACGTATAATATAGACAGCAAAGTTGCGAATATTTTAATTCTGTATTCGTTAAAAAATATTGCATTTAAGGCGCGTAATGCGCCTTTCTTTTTTGACACTTTAGTTCGATTCATGTATAATCTTTCTAATATCAGCACCGGATGCTTTACAGAAACAAGGAGGCTTGTGCCTTGCACGAAATAATTACAAAAAATACGTTACCGGAATATGAAGAATTTATTGAGGCCCATAAGAAAGGGCATTTTATGCAGTCGTCCATGTGGGGAAAAGTCAAGGATAACTGGATATGGGAAGCAGTCGCGGTTCGGGACCAGGAAGGCAAAATAAAAGGAGCTTTGTCGGTGCTTATCCGGCGGCTACCGGTATTAAAATATACCTTAATGTACGGAGGGCGCGGACCGGTTTGCGATGCACACGACGAAGAAACAATACGGGAACTTCTTAGCGGGGTACGTGAGCTTGCTAAAAAGTATCATTCTTATACTTTAAAACTTGATCCCGATATTGAAGCAAATGATCAGCAATTTTTATCCATAATGAACAAACTTGGCTTTCAGCTGAAATCTGGAGAGAAAAACTTTGAAGGAATTCAGCCACGCTTTGTTTTTCGTCTTGATGTAGAAAATAAAACCGAAGACGAGGTTATGGAAATCTTTCATTCGAAAACCCGTTACAACATTCGTCTTGCCGAGAGAAAAGGTGTTCAGGTTAAACTCTGCGGGAAAGAAATGCTCGCAGATTTTTCAAGAATTATGCTTGAAACGGGTGTAAGAGACGGATTTGTTATAAGACCAAAAGCGTATTTTGAAAAAATGCTTGACACATTAGGCGAACATGCTCGGCTATATATGGCTTTTTTGGATGGCAAACCGATTGCAGGAACTCTGGCTATTTGGTTCGGGGACAAGGTTTGGTATCTTTATGGCGCATCCAGCAATGAGTACCGGAACGTGATGCCGAACTACCTTCTGCAGTGGAATATGATTAAATGGGCAATTGAGAAAAAATGCAGTATTTATGATTTTCGGGGCGTTTCGGGTGATTTAAGTGAGGACAATCCGCTATACGGATTATATCGGTTTAAGAAAGGATTTAACGGAAAGTTCTGTGAATTTGCAGGCGAATTTGATTATGTAATTAAGCCTGCGGTAAATTTTGCTGTTTCAAACGGGACAACCCTGTTTCGCAACTTAAGACGTGCAGTTTTTCTTAAAAGACATAAACACGCTGATAAAGCTCAGGAGTAAAGAATGATATAAAATCGGTGGGGGGATAGAGCATGAAAGCATTAATCGTTGAGAAAGAAAAAATAAAGCACAATATCGAGAAGATTAGGGAACGCGCTGAAAATGCACAAATTATCGCGGTGCTTAAAGGCAACGGTTATGGTCTTGGTTTATGTGAATTAGCAGAAACTGTGCGTGACGCCGGAATTTCTTCATTCGCTGTCACAGAACCGGAAGATGCTTTAAAACTCCGTAACGCGGGTTTTGCCGACGAGGAAATTTTGGTACTCCGTTCCACTGCTCTTGATGAAGATATCAATTTGGTTATTGAAGCATGTGCAACGGCGACTGTTGGCTCCTATGATGCCGCTGTTGCCTTAAACGGACTTGCTGAAAAACAGGGACTGGTTATAGATGCTCATCTCGAACTTGACACCGGTATGGGACGTTTCGGTTTTTTGATTTCCGAAATGGACCGGATTCTTTCCGTATATAAATATATGAGCAATATAAACATTACCGGCCTTTACACGCATCTTAGCTGTGCATTTGCAAATAAAAAAATGACTGAGATGCAAATTGCAAAACTTCAGAAAACAGCTGAGCGTATTAAAGAGGAAGGATTAAACCCGGGAACATTGCACGCGTTAAACAGCGCGGCGCTTTTTAAACAAACCGGACTTACTAAGCTTGACGCCGTTCGCGTCGGATCTGCAATTACAGGCAGAGTGCCCGCAAAATGCAATCATGAACTAAAAAGGACAGGCTATTTAAGCTGCCCGATCTGTGAAATAAGATGGCTTCCGGCAAAGCATTCGATAGGCTACGGTGCGGCTTATGTGACAAAAAAGCCAACCAAAATCGCAGTCATTCCTTTGGGTTACAGCGATGGCTTTGCTCTTGAAAAAACGCGTGATATTTACAGGTTCCGCGATATGCTTCGTTATATGCTTGCGGAATTAAAAAAATGGACAGGCACCGGCAGGATTTACGTTTCGTTAAACGGACGCAGGGCGAGGGTTTTAGGACATGTTGGAATGGGACATACCATTATCGATGTAACAAATATCGAATGCAAAACTGGTGATATTGTATCCTTTGATGTATCACCGCTCTATGTTGGAGCACAGGTACCTAGAAGTTATGTCTGATACGCCTTTATACAGCGCGCTTTGCGCTTTGTCCGAACAGGAGAGGCTCCGGTTTCATATGCCCGGCCATAAAGGTAATGTACTTTACAGAAATGCGTTTTTGGATGCGGTAAGGATTGACTACACAGAGCTGCCTCAAACAGGTAATCTTTATAAAGACTGCGGGCCGATTTCGGAATCCGAAGCCCTTGCAGCAGAATATTTCGGAGCGAGTAAGTGTGCGTTTCTTACCGGAGGTTCTACGCAAGGGATCATGGCGGCCTTATCACTGGTTTGCCGCGAAAACGAGCATATAATTGTTGATCGAAATTGCCATCGCAGTGTAACAAATACCTGCGGTTTAATCGGGATCACGCCGTACTATTTTTATCCGGAGATGCTTGCCGGATTTTCGATATGCCGCAGCGTGTCAGAAAAAGAGGTACTTCGTTCGGTAGAAAACCATCCCGATGCAAAAGCTGTTGTTGTCACAAGTCCCACGTATTACGGCGCGGCTGCAGATCTGGAATCCATCGCAAAAATCGTGCATTCTGCAAATATGATGCTGATCGTGGACGAAGCCCATGGGGCACATTTTCCGGCGATCGGAATGAAAAACGCAATACAATGCGGAGCCGATCTTGCTGTATGTTCAGCGCACAAAACAATGCCGGCCTTAACACAAGGAGCGTATCTTCTTGCAAACGAATCGTTTTCAGTATCGCAAATTCGACGTGCAACCTCTCTTTTCGGAACATCGAGCCCGTCTTATCTGGTTATGGCTTCTTTGGATTTATCAAGAGCATATTTATGCTTAGGCGGAGGAGAGAAATATCGCAACATCATATTAAAAATAAATGAAGTAAAATTGAAAATATTAAAAGAAACAAAATTTCGTATTCCTGTGTTTGAAAAATCAGACCCATGCCGGTTGACGGTCGATACGGCAATTTCCGGATTGACAGGATTTTTTGTGGCCGAATGTTTACGCAATTCTTATAAAATTGATTGTGAAATGGCCGACCGCGATCATGTTATTTTTATCATTACCTGTGAAGACAGTGAAGGGAAACTGGAACTACTTTGTGAAGCTTTTTTACAGATTTCAAAAAAGTATGAGAATTTGAAAAGCGCTATAAATACGATATCTATTCCAAAGCCTGTGGCATCGATGTCAATCAGGAAGGCACTGTTTTCTAAGGCTGAAAGTTGCATTCTGATGGAATCAGATGGAAAAATTGCAGCTGAGCCTATCGCACCATACCCTCCGGGAATACCAGTTATTCTGCCGGGAGAACGCATTGATCGTTTATGCATTGAATATTTGCTAACACAAGGGTATAATAAAACAGAGGAAGTCTTAGTAGTTCAATCGTAATAGTGTAATAGAAAAGGTTAACGGATAGAGGAGGTCTACAGTGAAACTTGTTGTTGCAGTGATTAATCATGACGATGCACAGACAGTCCAGCAACATTTAATGCATGAAGGATACTTTTTTACAAAGCTATCTACTACAGGCGGATTTTTAAGGACCGGAAACGCTACGGTTTTAATCGGCGTTGAAGATGAAAAAGTGCAGGATGTAATTGATTTAATTGATAAATATTCAAAGAGCAGAAAGCAAATCATCCCGACAACCTCCGAACTCGGAATGGGATTTTATCCATCGATGCCGGTTGAGGTTGTTGTTGGCGGCGCTACAATTTTTGTACTTAATGTCGAGGATTTTAAGAAAGTCTAGTATTATAAATTCGGGGTGCCGCTCGCCGTTTTAGCGGCAGCCGCGGCATAGTCTATAAAAGTTTGTTCACGAAACTTTTGTGGATTGTATGTTCCGGGCAATAGGAGCTTTTTGTGAACATTAGCGAGCTTAAAGGAAACGAGAAAATCAAAGAAGCACTTTGTGGTATGGCATCGGAAACTTTTCCGCATGCTGCGATTATCGAGGGGGAAAAAGGGTCCGGTAAACATCAGCTTGCACAGTTCATTGCGTCTGCTATTGTCTGTAAAGTGGACAACTCTCCATGCGGTATTTGCACTGATTGCAAAAAATCAAATCAAGGACTTCATCCGGATATATCACTTCTGGGAGAAGAACAGGAACTGCGGGTTGATAATGCCAGAGAAGTCAGGCGGGATGCCTATATTCGGCCAAATGAAGCAAAAAGAAAAGTTTACATCATTGCGAATGCAGATAAAATGAATGTAAATACACAAAACGCGATGTTGAAAATATTGGAAGAACCGCCGGAGACTGTGGTATTTCTGTTGCTTTGTGAAAGTAAAGAATCCCTGCTTCCGACTGTTTTGTCCAGATGTTCTGTTTTTTCGCTCCTTCCGCCTCTGGGCGATAACATTTCTGAAGATCCGCATATGGAGGAATTTATCCATACATTATGCGTTTCGACTGACTATGAAATACTAACTCAATGTGTTTCCTTGGAAAGCCTGAAAAGGGAACAGTTTTCGGACTTTCTTTTTTTGCTTTCCAAAACGGCGCGGGACGCAATCGTATTACAAACAAATGGTATAAATAGCAGTAAGGCTGCACAAGAACTTGCAGATCATTATTCATCAGAAAAGATCAGCAGAATATATATAATGGCGCAGGAAGCGTTAGATCAAATACAGTATAACGCGTCAAATGCGGCGATTATCGCCGGTCTTATATTGAAAAGCAACAGCTTAAGAATATAATTAGAATTGAAATGGAGGTACGGCTTTTGACAGAAGTAATCGGAGTAAGATTTAAAAAAGTCGGTAAAGTATATTATTTCAGCCCGGAGGGCATTCAGGTAAATAAAGGTGACCATGTTATTGTCGAAACAGCCAGAGGGGTTGAATACGGGGAAGCCGTCATGCCAAACCGTATGGTCGAAGATGATAAAATTGTAAAGCCGCTCAGAAATATTCTTCGTATTGCTACCGAAGCAGATCAAAAAGTGATCGAAGAAAATGAGAGAAAGGAAAAAGAGGCATTTGATATTTGCTTAAAAAAGGTTGCAGATCATAATCTCGATATGAATCTTGTAGCCGTTGAATATACATTTGACCGAAACAAAGTCCTGTTTTATTTTACTGCCGACGGCAGGGTTGATTTTCGTGAACTTGTTAAAGATTTAGCTTCGGTTTTCCGCACAAGAATTGAACTACGGCAAATAGGTGTGCGGGATGAGGCAAAAATGATTGGTGGTCTTGGCGTTTGCGGAAAACCTTTGTGCTGTGCAACTTTTTTGGATGATTTCCAGCCGGTGTCTATAAATATGGCAAAAGAGCAGAATTTATCTTTGAATCCTGCGAAGATATCCGGTACATGCGGAAGGCTGATGTGCTGCTTAAAATATGAACAGGAAGCGTATGATGATTTGATCCGGACTACGCCTCCGGTTGATTCTATAGTAGAGACACCGCAGGGGCCAGGTACAGTCATCGATGTCAGTCTCTTAAAAGGAACATGCAAAGTTCGGCTTGAAAATGCGCCTGATACGCCGAAATGCTTCGGAAAGTGCGAGTGCAAAATGCTTCGTGATCTTAGAGCAAAGCGTGAAAATACCAAAAATGCGGAACATGCAGATGCATCAGAAAAGATTCCGGATGAACTTAAAGATTTAACCAAAGAATGATCAATAAGAATAGGAAAGGGCAAAAGAGAAGACTTTTGCCCTTTCCCTTTTTTGTAAAACACCTTGCTAATAACCAAACGAAATGATATGATAAAACAAATAATTTGATTTACAAAGTTTTTTGGTGAGGGATGTTTAAGTGGCGGAACATGAGGAAATCAGAGGCTTCATAGATGATTTGTTTTATCGAATCCGCAAAATTGAAGAAAATTCGCTTGCTACCGGATTGGATATGCCGGTCTCTGCCACTGAGATACATATTCTAGAAAAAATAGGGCCATCCGGTGCTTCACGTATGGGAGATATTGCAAGCAAACTCGGCATCACTCTTGCAACGTTAACCGTTGCCTGTGATAGGCTTGAAAGCAAAGGATTAATTGAAAAGAAGCGGAGCAGTCAGGATAAGCGGGCAGTAAAAATTACGCTAACGGATCCGGGAATGTTGGTCTATCGGTTTCACGAGGATTTTCACCATAGCATCATCGACGCTGTCATGGAAGGTCTTAATGAGGAAGAAATCCGTATTCTTGGACTCAGTGTAAAAAAACTGGAAACTTTCTTGGAAACGCAGGCGAAAAAAGAGCTTAAAGAAGAAGCTATAGATGAACGTTAATAATTAAATAACGTAATATTGATTTGGGGGATTTATGTCCAAAACACGAATTTTTATAGATTCTGTCTGTGATATTTCTAAATCGGAGATGGAAAAGCTGAGAATCGGTATGATTCCGCTTACAGTACATTTTAACAACGAACAATATATCGATAAAAGCGAAATCAATTGCAAATCGTTGTTTTCCCGAATCAATGAATTAAACTGCATGCCCGTAACATCGCAGCCAAGTCCGGATGTGTTTAGAAAAGCCTTTGCCAAAGCAAACGACTGTGACGACATCATTTGCATTACTATGACATCGGAGTCATCCGGTACATATAGATCTGCCTTAATAGCAAGGGATATGTTATTAGAAAACGGATTCAAACCAAATATGCATATTATCGATTCAATGAATGTCTCCTACGCAACAGGTATTCTTGCAAAAAGAGCGGCGAAAATGGCTCTTGATCATATTCCTGCAGAAAAGATCGTTGCAACAATTCAGGAAATGGTGCCGCGCGCGTCAATTTATTTTGTTCTTGAAACGCTCGAATATGTAAAACGCGGTGGAAGGATCGGTACAATCAAAGCGACGATCGGAAGTCTTTTAAGAATTAAACCGATATTAACATTTATTAAAGGGATACCGACGGACGTCGATAGAATAAGGGGAATGGAGCAGGCTAAAGAGTGGCTTCTCAATAAATTTGCAGCCGTTTCTGAAACGCTTGACGAAGTTACAGTTATTCACGCTGACTCTTACGACGACGCAAAAAAATTCTCCGATCAGATTGCCAAACGGTTTAAGAAAATCAAGATTAATATACAGGAAATTGGCGCCGTTCTTGCAGTTTATGCAGGTCCAAAAGCTCTTGGGCTTACATTCTTTGAGAAATTGCCCAGATGGACATGATAAATTCTTAAAGTAAAGAATAGGCGAAATATTTCTTATGTTTTGCCAAAAACACGGTAGTTTACAATATTTTTGGAGGTTTATAAACATGGATTATGCTGCTCTTACAAAGCTTATTGAAGATCAGGAAAACACTCTGCGTTTTGACCGCTTTACGCATGAAGACGCGCTGAAGTTGGGCCTATTAATGGTTGAGAAAATGAAAAATCTTCCTAAACCAATGACGATAGAACTTTATAGGAATAATCTTCTTGTTTTTCGATATGCAAACGAAGGTGCAATCCGTAATTACGACCGTTGGCTTGCGCGTAAGAGAAAAACAGTGGAAACGATGTACATGAGTTCCCTCCGTGCGTATGCTCAATTTAACCGCGATGGAAAAGATATTGCAAAAGATGTTTTTTGGGACCCGATGGAATTTGCTCTTTGCGGAGGCGGATTCCCCATCTTTGTAAACGAATGTGGAATGATAGGCACCGTACTTGTATCCGGTCAGCCCCATCTTGTGGATCATCAGTTTATTGTAGAATGTCTTTCGGAATATCTTGGCAAGACAACAAGGGGCACTGTTCTTGACTTTGCGTAATAATTAAAGCTTTGAATAAATGAGTTTAAGCTGCTTTTCTAAAAAAGGAAAGCAGCTTATTTTCTTTGAGCTCCATATAAATATATGAATTGTTTCATGTTCATCTCTGGAACGTTTTACAAATTCAACCGTCATAAAGTGAGAATCAGCATTTTAACGGGGGTGTGTCAATTGACGAAAAAGTTCATCGTATCCATCGGTGTTATATCGCTGCTTTTTTCATTAGGTATCCACTGCTTGGGTTTCACAAATGAAAATCATGCATTATATCTCGATGGTAAAGCAATTAAAGCGGAAGTACAGACAATAGACGGAACGATGTATCTGCCTTTACGGGCGGTTTGTGAGGCAATGGGTTATAACGTTAAGTGGAATGGAGGAAGCGGAGTTTCGTCTGTTACAATAAATAAAAAGGGAAAATACTTGTTACTGGACCTTAAAAGCGACACGATAACCGACGGAGAGCATACCTATTATTTATATAACGCTGGAAATGGTTTTGTTTTGATTGAAAATCATGTTTATGTAGAAAGCGGCTTCCTGTCGGAAACCGTTCAGGTTCATATCCGTCAAAACCAAAAAACGGGAGCAGTGGAGCTGATGAGCTTTACGGAAAACCCGATATCCATTCATACAATGAAAGTTCATTCTGAAAGTGATGAAATCAATATAGACGTACAATATCCTCAGATTAACGGCTTGCATGACGAAACCATCCAAAACGATATCAATAAAGTTTTGAGAGATGCTGCAATGGATTGCCAAAACGAGGGGCTTCAGTTCGCGTACGATCTTGCTAAAGAAAAAGAAGACGGGTATGACCAAAACCCAAATAAATGCGTTACATACTTTAACTACAGAATAAAATATAATCAAAACAATCTGCTGAGTATTGTCCTGCTCAATTATCAGTATACCGGCGGTGCACACGGAGGAACGGATCAGATTGCTTATACTTTTGATTTGAATACTGGGAAGATATTGGAGCTGGGCGATCTGATGAAAAAAGATTCCGGTTATGCCACATATATAAACAGCGAAATTAGAAAAGCGATTGATGAAAGGGTTAAGGCAGATATCCTGTATGAGTTTGAAGACGGGAAGTTTGAATCTATTAGACAAGATCCGGATTTTTATCTTTCAAACGACGCAGTAGTAATCTATTTTCAGGAATACGAGTATTTTCCTTATGCAGCAGGAATTCAGGAATTTTCAATACCCTATACGAACTTAAATGAACAATTGAAAACGGAGTATGCTTGTTTATACCAAATTCCTGAATTTTTAACATCATCCGGAACATCTTTGATGCTTACGATACAGGGAAGATTTTATTAAAAGGGAACCCGTCAACAGGATATACATGGCACTATATAATTGACAATAGTGATGTTATAAAGTTGGGCAAAGAAACATTTGCGGTGGATTCTAATTCGACCGGATCAGGAGGTAGTTATACATGGGATGTACTGCCGCTGAGAAAAAAAACGGCAACAATTGTATTTAAGTATTATAGGGGTTGGCAGTCAGCAACTGCAGCAAATACTATTATTTACATGATTTCCGTAAATGAATAAAAATACTCCTGCCTGGTAAAAGTGGCAGGGTATTTTTACGAGTGTGTTTAAAAAAGATGCAGACATTGACAGAGGACATTGAATGGGATAAATTATAAAATAAGCTGTATAGAATAATATGCGGAGGAAAATACATGAACAGTCAGATAAAAGAAATCTCAGGAAGAATAAAAAAATATCGTGAGCTGGCGGGAATTTCTGCAGAATCGATTGCTGAAAAACTTGAGATGTCAGAGAGCAGTTACAGTGCGTATGAAGACGGTTCTGCAGACATTACAATCGGTGTAATTTATTTAGTTGCAGCGATCTTAAATATTGATCCCACTGTCTTGTTAACAGGAATGGAGCCAGCGGCTAATGATTATGCCGTGGTTGTCGGTGGAAAAGGCGTAATAGTAGAACGATATAAAGGATATAAATTTACTTCGCTTGCATCAGATTTTATTGGGCGTGATATGGAACCTATGATTGTAGAAATTGAACCACATAATCATCTCCCTGAACTTATCAGCCATGCCGGTCAGGAATTTAATTATGTGCTTGAAGGCACAGTCACAGTTATATATGGAGACCGCGAAATCATTCTGTCAAAAGGAGACAGTATTTATTTTAACGCGCGGACGCTGCATGGACAAAAGGCAGTTGGCGGACCGGCTAAGTTTCTTGTTGTTATAAATGGCTAATTTATTATATTAAAAAAGTAAGGCCTGCCATTATGGCAGACCTTCTGTGAGGCTGTCGAATAAAGTCGACAGCCTTTCGAGAGGGAATAGAGTTCCCCCTCGATCTTCCCCAGG
>JANZZB010000216.1 GCA_026419635.1 Clostridiales bacterium
GTTTTAGAACATTTGCAATCATTGTACTTGTGCTGCCTTTACCGTTTGTGCCGGCAATATGCACATATTTCAATTTGTTCTGCGGGTTTCCCATATAGGATAACAGTGCTCCGATTCGTGTTAAACCGGGTTTTGACCCAAATCGAAGCGTACTGTCTAAATAGGCTCTTGCCTCGTCATACGTCATACGTTTTTAAGTCCTTGAAGGCTTTCATCTAATTTCTGTAGCAAAGCGGTAAACTTTGCAGCTCTCTCTTTTTCCTGTAAAACTACTGTTTCAGGCGCCTTCTTTAAAAATTCCTGATTTTGAAGCTTTTGATTGATGCGTTCGAGATTTGAAAGTACGTCAGCCTTCTCTTTTTCAAGTCTCTTTTGTTCCGCGTCGAAATCGACAAGCTCGGAAAGCGGAAGGTAGATTTGCGCTCCTTCCGTGACAACAGAAACCATTTTAGAGAGTTCTTCCGGTGGGGTACTTACAATTTCCATCGAAGACGCAAATGCAAGCTTCATAGTAAATACTTTGCCTTTTTCAAACACTTCACGGCGGTCCGTCTGGATAATTAGTTTTGATTTTTTACCAACCGGCACATTCAACTCTGCGCGTCGATTTCGTACAGCCTTGATTGCGCGCATAATAAGCTCCATGTTTGCTTCATCAGATGCAAATTCCAGTGTATTATCATATTCCGGCCAGTTTGATACCATAACTGACTTTTCTTCGTGTGGCAGGGCTGTAAAGATTGCTTCTGTAATAAACGGCATAAACGGGTGCAACAGTTTCATTGTTCCCGATAAAACATAGCACAGCACTTTTTGCGCGGCCTCATTTGTCGCTTTGTTTTCCTTATCGGACAGACGGGGCTTGACCAGCTCGATATACCAGTCGCAGAAATGATCCCATATGAAATCATATAACTTCTGTGCAGCGATACCGAGTTCGTAACGGTCAATATTTTCCGTCACTTCTTTAACAAGGCGGTTATACTTGGTTAAAATCCACTTGTCCTCGAGTTCCAGCACCTCAGGAAGACCGGTAACCTTATCAAGCGTCAAATTCATTTGCACAAATCGGGAGGCATTCCAGATTTTATTGCAGAAATTCCGGCTCGCCTCCACTCGTTCAGTAGAAAAGCGCATATCGTTTCCGGGGCTGTTTCCGGTTGCAAGAGTAAAGCGAAGCGCATCGGCACCATAATTTTTGATAACTTCCAGAGGATCGATACCGTTGCCAAGTGATTTGGACATTTTTCGTCCCTGCGCGTCACGCACAAGCCCGTGAATAAATACCGTTGAAAACGGTTCTTTTTTCATGTGTTCCATTCCGGAGAAAATCATACGAGCAACCCAGAAAAAGATAATATCATATCCGGTAACAAGCACGCTTGTCGGATAGAAATAGTCCAAATCCTTCGTTTTTTCCGGCCATCCAAGAGTTGAAAACGGCCAAAGTGCAGAAGAAAACCAAGTGTCAAGAACATCCTCTTCCTGACGAAGATGCGTAGACCCGCATTTTTTACACTGGTGTACATCTTCACGGCTGACATTGATTTCACCGCAGTCATCGCAATACCACGCAGGTATCCGATGTCCCCACCAAAGCTGCCTTGAAATACACCAGTCGTGCACATTTTCCATCCAGTTAATATATATCTTTGAAAAACGGTCCGGCACAAACTGTACTTTACGATAGCGTACGACTTCAATCGCCGGCTTTGCAAGCGGTTCCATTTTTACAAACCATTGAGCCGACGTAATCGGCTCTACAGTTGTGCCACATCGATAACATGCACCGACGTTATGGGTATGATCCTCTATCTTAACTAATAAGCCTTCTGCCTGCAGATCATGAATAATCGCCTTACGAGCTTCATAACGATCCATTCCCAGATATTTGCCGCCGTTTTCATTTATCTTGGCATTATCGTCCAGCACAAGTATAAACTCCAGATTATGCCGTTGTCCCATTTCAAAATCATTTGGATCGTGCGACGGGGTAACCTTAACACAGCCCGTTCCAAATTCCATTTCGACATAATCGTCCGCAAATATCGGTATTGTGCGGCCAACAAGAGGCAAAACTACCTTTTTGCCTATCAGATGTGTATAGCGTTTATCATTAGGATTAACAGCTACGCCGGAGTCACCAAGCATTGTTTC
>JANZZB010000217.1 GCA_026419635.1 Clostridiales bacterium
GGTTTTGCCGGCTCCGTTGTGTCCGATAAACCCATACAGATCGCCGTTTTCAACGGTCAGCGACAGGTTGTCTACAGCCTTTATATTGCCGGGATAAATTTTAGTCAGGTTTTTGATTTCAAGCATACGCTCTTTCCTTTCTTTTCGTCACTGCAAGCTATTACCAGAAGAGTCACTTGTTTAACCTATACGCTGATTATGATTTGCAAAAGTTACAATTATAAATCATGTGGTTTTGCATTTAACCATTCCTAATTATGATACTATATATTTTGTCCATTTGCATATCTTTCATGTTAAAATGAGAGTTCCCGCATGAATAAAGGGAAAGTTGACAAGATTCCTTATCGAAAACTTGTCAACTTATCTTGGTGCGGATAACAGGACTTGAGCTTGAAAAAATTTGAATTATATAACTAAGGTTTCTAAAATACCGTTTCTCTAACGGGAAAACAAAACCCTGTTTTCAACCAAGCGGCTGCAGACGTTTAATAAACAAAATGTGTGTATATCAAATAATTGCAAAACATCCGATAAGCATGAACTTCTCACGGCAATAAATAATTCGTTTTGCAGTGAAATAATCTTGGTAAGATCTCTGTAAAATCCATCCTTTCTAAGTTCTAAAGGCCCTATTTCGTCAACAAAAGCGGGGGATATTTGCTCTTTGATGATTCTTTCAAATACTTTTTCGGCAAACGACATTCCTTTATTAGAAAAGCTGTAACTGTCATAACGAATTTTTTCAACCCACCCGTCCGGAACTGCGGAACTTTTATGGGAAAACAACTCTGTTTTGCCGGTTGAAAGTTGCACGATGCGCTGCCCTGAACATCGCCCATCAATAAAATATTTTGGCAACGCAATTCCGTCTCCCTTATTAAGATGTCTGTATATCGATTGTAAAACAGTGGTTTTTCCGCTGTTAATTTCACCCGTTATGATGTTAATCATGTTCAGTACCTTTAATATAATTTTCAATCTTTATAAAATCTTCAGTGTAATCGACGTCCATTAAAATAGCGGGATCATCCACAGGCACGGCATGGTATTCATAGTTTTTTATAAATTCTTTTAAGTTTGTAAAATGGCCGCACTTAAGTTTTAATACAAAATCTTTTCTAACATAAATCGGATGTCCAGGGTCCCCCTTAAAAAAAGGAACCTGCACCCCGAAATCGTCTTTTGTCAATTCGAAATACGTATCCAAACTGATTGCAGGACAATCACCCGGGCATATTAAGGCAGCATCGGCGTCGAAATCGTTAAGTCCGGTCAAAATGGAGCCAAACATTCCTTCAAGATAATTTTCATTATAAATCAATCGCACCTTTCCATATTTACAAACCAAATAGGAAAGGGTTTCTTTTTCGTGGCCGGTAACAATAACCACACTGTCGCAGATCGAGTTCATAGAATCGATAACATATTCTATCATCGGTTTGTTTGATATTTTGTGAATCATTTTAAACTCTCCGGCACGTGACGAACATCCGGCGGCAAGAACGATACCGCAAATTTTCATTTTTTACATTACCAGCTGGGCATATATTGTTATAATCAACAAAAGGTAAGGTGATGCCGTTAAAATATAATTCACAGCTTTTTTCTGACGCAACGAACTGAGCAATGCGGCATTTGGTTTAACGATTTTATGGGCCAAAGGTGTAAAATACTTGGAAAATGCAAAAATCAAAACCGCGTTTATAAGGCCATGATAAAGGTATGTAATATATGCCGCCGCTCCTGCTATAGCGGCGTAAGATGGTGCAAGAATCGGGGTTACAAAAACATAAATAATATAAAGGATTTCCTGAAGCATGCTCGCTGAAAAAGCTTTTCCGAGTTTGTAACGGTTTAACTGAGGCATTTTGTCGAGAATTATGCATATGGCAAAAACGGACATTCCTTCCAGAATGATTGCGACCGCCGGGTTAATTACTTTTTGAATCTGAACCGTTATAAACAGGTCGACTAACTTGATACCAGCTGCAAGAAAGGATATGAATAATATAGAGCTCGACCTGTTCGTCTTCCGATAGACCGCGTTCATAAAAGCATATGC
>JANZZB010000218.1 GCA_026419635.1 Clostridiales bacterium
TGCGGAAAATAGCAGCAAAAGCACAAGAAAAACAGAAATAAACATGCAATGTTTCATTTTCACACTCCTTGGTTTTTCCCCGATCCGGTTTATTAAACGAGCGACAGTATCATGGAGAACACCTGATTAAAAAGAGGTATAGCGATAATCATTGCTGCTACCACTCCAACAAGCTCGGAAGCATAAGCAAGCGCTCCCTCGTTTACATCTTTGCAAAGATGTACAGAAATACTGGTTACAATAGAAACTCCGACAATTTTCAGAAGCGGCACTATTGTTTCTTCCGGCAATGAAGTATATTCCCCCAACTTTTTTATCAGGCTCATTGCCGATCGGAGTTCAGATGTCAGCGCAATCAATATCAGAATAATTGCTGAAAGCGATACCATTACAGCAATCTGTGGATTGTCCTTTTTAATCAAAAGCGCCAGGAAAGCGGCTACGACGGCAATAAGAATAAATTTCAGCAAGTTTTCCATAGTTCAAAACCCGAAAATATTTTTTATATATGTAAACAGCTGGTTAATTTGCTGAAGGAGAATCATTAAAACAACAATCAGCCCTGCAAGCGTTGTCATCATTGCCTGCTCTGCCCTGCCCGAATGGGTCAGAAGTTGATTTAATACTGCGACAATAATACCTACGGCCGCCACCTTGAATATTAAGTCCACCTGCATAAACTTCCTCCTATATTCTCCTATAATGTAACCAGCACCAGCACGATACCAAGCGTTATGCCCATTGTTTTGTAAAGCTTACCTCTACTATCCCGTTCGCAAACGGCTTTCTCTTTCAATTCCTCAAGACGCCGGATAATCGTTCCGAGTTTATTCGCTTGTTCATCGGCGCAGTAACGTCCCAATACAGGCACCAGTTCCAAAATCTGCAATACATCCTCTTCGTAAAGTCCAATCTTTATGCCTTTATCGCGAAGGACTGCGTAAAATGCTTCACTGAAAGTAGTCTCATTTGACATGCGTTCATGGATTTCCGAGAATAGCCCCGACGCTGGTTGGGATGTGTTTGCCGCAAGTATAAGCATTGCCTCCGGAATCGGCGTTAAAAGATCCGCAATTTCAGATTTTAGGATTTCAAGTGCTGGCAATAGACTTGAAAGTGCACGAATCCTTAAAACAATTCTCCTCTCGGCAAGAATGCCGAAGGAAGCGCAGGCAAGGATAATAAACAGTGCGCCTAACCCTTTCAGCATAGTTTTTTAACCATCCTTTCTCAAAACATCCGTTCTGATACAACCATTCTTAGGTTTTATACCGTTTACCAGCTTATAAGCCAATCGCCTTAATAAATGTGTATTCAAGGTTTTTCGGACAAAGTACATCAAATTAATCCGAAGTTCTTTCTCCAACTCTTACAAGCTCGTACTTTCGCTCACCGCCTTGTTTTCGAATAAATACTATGTTGCGAAAGGCATCAAGTTCAATCAACGAGCGATACATCGGTTTTTCTTTGATGTCACGAATGTTTTCCGCGTGTGCTGTTGCTAGTAATGAAACACCGCAATGGTGCGCACTTAAAAGTGCATCTGCATCTTCTTGTTTTGTAATTTCGTCAACGGCTATAATTTCAGGATTCATTCCGCGCAGCAGCATCATTATAGATACATTTTTCGGACAGGAGTCGATAACATCTGTTTTTACGCCCAGGTCAAACTGTGCATTTCCGCGATAAACGCCCGCAAGCTCAGAACGTTCGTCTGCTACACCAATACGATATGTTTCGGACAGAATGCGGATCATATCACGTAAAAGAGTGGTTTTTCCTCCTCCAGGCGGAGATATGATCAAGGTCCCATTAAAAGCCCCTGCGTTCATAATCACAGAAACAAGTTCGTCTGAAATACCTTTAACTTCTTTGGCTACACGGATTGATAGAGACGAAAAATCGCGGAATGAACTGATTTCCCCGTCTTTCATTACCGCACTGCCGCAAATTCCGATACGATGGCCGCCTGCGATTGTTACAAACCCGTTTTTTAGTGAATTCAGATATGAATGGACAGATGACTGGGTTGCACGGTCAAGTACATAAAGGGTATCA
>JANZZB010000219.1 GCA_026419635.1 Clostridiales bacterium
AAGCACGGTTGTAAGATGATCATTTTTAAAAAGGCAGACAGTCATGCCAAGCTCGAGAGAACCTAAATGCCAAGAGACAAGGATGCTGCGGTCTCCGCTCGAGTCAGATCGAGGATACGAAATCGATTCGATGCTATCCCCGTGACCTTCGATATAACCAAGTTCACGGTAGCCGTTTCCTTCTTTTTTATGTACATAAACACGAAATTGCCCGGAAGAATCAGCCAACTTGAAAAGAGATATCGCCTCCGGCTCACCGTCGGAGTCAATATCAACAAGCTGTATCGGTGCCTGATTATTCCCCGTATTCGGAGATGTAAGAACAGCACCTGATGCAGTAATTTTATCTAAGTTTTTTTGAAGGGCTAAAAAATCAATAGGCGGTTTAGGAAGACTTAGAAGATCATCGCCGCCTTTTAGGATACACCCTGAAAGTATAAGAAAAAGAGATGCTGCCAGTAATATGGCAGTTATTTTTTTCATTTTGATCACCTTATCCTCCATAGTACCACAAAAAAGAAAAATTGGACAGAAAAAATAGATGCTATACTGAGAATTTGGTTAAAATTTTCATTTTTACAACTACTTTGTTGTTTGATGAAGAAAAACGACGGATGTTGCATTCAGTACGATCTTACAACATGAAATTTTGCAAAGATTACATTTAACAGGTACGCAATTGAGACGGGCGTGTTTGTTGCACTTTATAAAGCAGAGAGGTATAATGTAAAAAAAGGAAAAAAGAACCAAAAGAGGCGACTTATTTGGATAACCAATTATTTGAATTCAGAAAGACATACGAGATTGGCCCCGGCCAAACGGATTGTTTCGCACTTTTAAGACCTTCGGCTCTGATTGGATTTATGCAGGATGCTGCGACGGATCACGCCGAGCTATTTGGAGTTTCCCGCGAAAACCTGATTAAGGAAAATGGCGTTCTTTGGCTTTTGGCCCGGCAAAAATATTTTCTTAACCGGGCAATAAGATCAAAGGAAACGGTAACTGTTACGACATGGCATCGAAAAACATTAGGGTGTATCTGGTATCGTGATTTCGAATTTGAAATTGATGGGATTGCAGTTGGAGGAGCAAACAGCGTATGGATTACAGCCGATTGTCAAACGAAAAAGATGGTCGATATTTCGGAAGTTGAAAAAGAAATTCAATCGTTACACCCATACAAAAATGATGGTCCGGAAGTAAAAAAGCTAAAACTGCCAAAAGACCTTGTATTCAGGACGTCACACGCAGTCTCGTATTCGGATCTGGATATTAATGCTCATTTAAATAATGTAAAAGTCTCGGATATTATCTGCAATGCGATAAAACTCGAAAAGGAAATGAAAGGACGTTACATAAAAGAATTTCAGATCGGATATCTTAAGGAAAGCAAGCCTTCAGAAGAACTTCGGCTGTACTCTTTATCCGCGGACGAGGGAATATATGTGTCAGGTGAATGCGGGGGAGAGCGACGTTTCGAATCATTTTTATCTTTGGTCGGAATCTGATAAAAACAAATATTCTGGATGAAAATTAAGATAGAATTCCGTTTTATTACAATTCGCATTTAATGGTTGACAAGCTGGGGAGTCGGGTATATCCTAATAAAAATATAATATTATAATAAGAAGAAGGCAGAGAGTAACAAAGGAGGAGTTGCCTTGACAAACCAGGGATTTGACGCAAAATTTGCAAAAGAGGGACTCACGTTTGATGACGTACTTCTGATACCAGGAAGAAGTGAAGTGCATCCGCGTGATATCGACGTGTCAACCAAAATAACAAAATCGATAGCGCTTAAAATACCGCTCATGAGCGCTGCTATGGATACGGTTACGGAATTTAAAATGGCGATCGCAATCTCACGCGAAGGCGGTATTGGGATCATTCATAAAAATATGACAATTGAGCAGCAGGTTGACCAGATTGACCGTGTGAAACGTTCTGAAAACGGTGTCATAAAAGACCCGTTCTTTTTATCCCCGGATCACACGCTTCAAAATGCGGACGACCTAATGGCGAAATACCGCAT
>JANZZB010000220.1 GCA_026419635.1 Clostridiales bacterium
GCTTTAATCAGTTTCTGTATTAACGTCATTATGCAGAACCAGTTTAAGAACTATGTTATAAAGCAGCAGGAGATCAGGAACGAAGAACTCGTCAGTCTGGTTAAAAACCAATATAACAGTTCAGACAGCAGCTGGAATATGACTGTCATTGAGAATATTGGAATAAACGCGCTGGAACAGGGCGTTATCATGAAGGTAAAAGACGAGAAAGGCAATACTGTTTGGGACGCTACAATTCACAATAACGGACTTTGTGTACAGATGCTTAACCATATGGCAAATAATATGCAAAGCCGTTATCCGAATTTTGAAGGGGGATATGAACAGCAGAGCTATCCCATCATGATAAACAGTAAAGAAGTCGGGGTTGTTGAAGCAGGATATTACGGTCCATATTATTTTACGGATAACGATATTAATTTTTTAAACAATATAAATCGTATTCTAATTGTGCTCGGAATGCTGTTTCTTTTAATGGCATTTCTTGTGGGTGCTTTTATGGCAAAACGAATCAGCGGACCGATATCGAAATCAATTACGGCCGCGGGCGAGATTGCAAAAGGCAATTATAAACAGAGAATTGTAGAAAAGTCGGGCACACGGGAAATTGTGCAATTAACGGAAACGATCAATTATCTGGCGGATTCTCTTGAAAAGCAGGAAGGTTTGCGAAAAAGAATGTCGGCTGACGTTGCGCATGAACTCAGAACGCCTCTTGCGAATCTTCAAAGCTCCTTGGAAGCGATGATTGACGGCGTTTGGGAAGCAAACGGAGATCGACTGGAAAGTTGCCATGAGGAGATCATGAGGATCAACCGTCTAGTCGGTGATCTTGAAAAGCTTAGCCGGTTTGAAGCAGAAAATACATTTTTGAATATATCTGAATTTGACGCGTTTGAACTGATACAACGTATTCTGAATAATTTTGAACCGGAATTTCATAAAAAAAAGGTTGAAATGCACTTTTTAGGGAATAAGGTGAACATCAATGCGGATAAGGATAAAATCAGCCAGGTGCTGATCAATCTTATTTCAAACTCGTTAAAATACACGCCTTCAGGTGGTCGGGTTGACGTCATGCTATCCAGTGAGGATCAAGACATACAATTTGTTATTAAAGATACCGGTGAAGGAATTTCAAAAGAGGATCTTCCATTTATATTTGAACGGTTTTACAGGGCGGACCAGTCGCGCAGCAGGCTGACCGGAGGATCTGGATTGGGGCTTTCGATTACAAAAGCAATCATTGAATCTCATAAAGGAAAAATCGATGTAAAAAGTAAAATCGGAGAGGGTACAACATTTACTGTTTCTTTACCGAAGTTTCAGTAAATAATAAATCTTCATACTTTCTTCATAACGTTTCTGTAATATAGCATCCATATAAGAAATGGAGGCTGATAACATGAATAATGCTATGACGCATTACATGGAACTTCTTGCAACAAATCAACCGTGGAATCTGATTATATTCATGATTGTGCCGGTTGTTTGTGCGGAAACACTGGCGATTTCTGAGTTGATTATTCTTTACACAAGAAACCTTGCCGGAACTGCGAAATTAATTAGTAAGGCAACCGGTATCTTTGCCGGACTTTATTTTACCGGTATTTTTATCTACCTGTTCTTTAACGCAGTCGTCCCGCTTACAGCAACCGGAAGCTGGAGAGGACCGTTTGACGTCATCGCCGTCTTATTCTATCTATCAGGCGTTATTCCTTTTGCAGCGCTTTTCCTGATTGATACAAAGCTTATTGCAAGAAAGAAAGATGAAGTCGGAAGATTGAAGCTTCATGCCATCTTTGTAGGACTATTCCTTGTAGTAGCACATGTTGCAATGATTTTCGGCATGCTAAATCCAACTCTTCTCAGCATAAAAGGACCAATGTAAATAACAAATTTAATTGATTTAATATATAAAACAGGAAGTCGTTTCTAACGGCTTCCTGTTTTATTGTATAAGGAATACCACCGGCAATGCCGGTGGTTGCAAAAAGCTTTAGCTTTGCGAAGAAAAAATAATCCTCCTT
>JANZZB010000221.1 GCA_026419635.1 Clostridiales bacterium
ACTCAAGGGCGTGCTGGCGATGACACCGAAGGGAATCGACGTTCAGGTCCGGCTGCCGGAATTTAAAAATCTGATCAGCAAATCGGACCCCAATTATATGCGAATCGGGATTCATAACGACAGCGTGTTTGGCGAGGCGGCTGGCGGAACCGGGGGAGTCGATCCGGGTACTGCTTCTTGGAATCAGATTATTGCGGAATCCCCGTACAATCCGGTTGACGGAGAACTGTTTTGGGGCAATTGGTCGCTTAACAGTCCGGATGGCAAGTTGATCGACGGTTACAAAGTGATCGAGCAGCTCGGGGAACACCGGTTTTCGTCGTTTAGCGTACATCATAATTACCGCGAAGACGGGACAGATCCTCAGCATAAATATTCCATGCAGTATTGGAAGGAACAAGAGATCACGCAGGCATGGCTGACGGCCAGCGGACTGCAGTACGCCGAGGGTTGGTTCAAAAACAACAGCGGAGCGACAGTTCAGCGAAGCGTGTTCGATTACGTAAGAGACTATCTGGGCTACAAGCTGGAAGGCAGACAATTTGTAGCTCGCGGTTCATTGAATGTGAACGAAAACCTGGACGTCGAGCTGTCGCTGGTGAACTACGGTTTCTCCGTACCGTTTCTCATGGAAAGCGGATTTGCCTTGCTGGACGCAAACAACCAGGTCGTATGGAAAAAAGCGGCTGGTTATCCGGCACAATGGCACTCACACTCGGCGGTTAACCCTGAGAACAAGACGCTGCTGACGCATAATGTGGGTGCGACGATCAAGCTTCCGCAGCAGAAAGGTACGTACAAAATTGCCTTCTATCTGCAAGGAGCGAACGATGGATTCGCAAAGCTCGGCAACAATCTCCCGTATGTGAACGGGTATAACGTGCTGCAGGAAATTCACCTGTAGAAGCTCAAATCACCTTACTGTCATCAGCCACCGTCATTGTCGGTTAAATTGAAACCGCCAATGACGGTGGTATTTTTTAAAATTGGTGATTTTTATTATCCAGTGCAATTGGGCATGAAATATTTGAGTTTCATAGCTATACATGATTCCATTCTCAAGAGGTTTCTTTTTTTTGCCTTTATGCTTTCTACCAAAATATTGCCTGAGTTAACGTGCATAAAAAATGCGCTCCATAATGTAAAGCGCGATTGAATTGGATTGCAGATAGGTATATAATTTTATGGTAACTAAAATGTAAAATTTTATCGAATGAAGCATTTATGATTAAAAAAGCTGAAGAAATGCTGAAGGAAATAAAAGAACAGATGAGAGGCGGAAATGGATCTGTTGAAATAACACATATTTTCAAACAGGATGAATTGACAGGTAAGGCTAGAATCTTTGCTAAAATAACAATTAATCCTGGCTGTTCTATAGGATTGTATTTGCAATATAATGATTTGGTAAATGGGGGAGTCAAAGTGAATGACTTTAGAATTCTATGGAAAAATACTATTCTTAGCAGGCTGATTGTTGTATTTATTCTTATAATAGCTCCGATATACTTTTTAACTATTAATATTTTTGGCTGGAGCAGAAATGTACTGGAGCAGCAAATATTCACTGCAATGCAGTCTCAGGTTTCTTACTATTTAAGGGATCTTGAAAGCAGTATAGAAAGAATAAAGAGCTTGGAGTATGACTTGACATCCGACGAAGATTTAAATCAGATGTCAAATGCTCCAGAACTTTTAAACGATTTTGAAAAAGCAAAAGTCTTTTCAAGGATACAAAAACGTCTCACAGCTATAAAAAACAGCAGCGGATTCATTGAAAATGTCAGGGTGCTTATTCCATCAATCAACTGGGCTATAAATGCAGCAGGATATCCGAAAGGTAGCTACAGTGAGGTTTCAGGAGAGGAGTTAAACGCATTGATAAATCTCCCTCATGATACAAGCTCTCAGATAATCTATTGGAATGATCGCATTTATGTAAGTGCTGTTTTTCCAGACTACCTGCAAAGTAATAAAATGCCATTGTTCATTATTGATATAGAGC
>JANZZB010000222.1 GCA_026419635.1 Clostridiales bacterium
ATATTATACGAAGTGATCCGGCTCCGGAAACCGAAATCAATATCGATTTTGACGGAAAGAGTCTTTTTATCAAAAGCTGAACGTTGAAGCTTGCCAGCGAAAGGGGAAAGCACAATGGATTATAAGGATTATTATAAGATTTTGGGTGTTGAACAGACTGCAAGCGGCGACGAAGTTAAGAAGGCTTACCGAAAGTTAGCAAAGGAGTACCATCCTGATCTTGCTAAGGGCAGCCGGGAAAAAGCCGAGGAGCGCTTTAAAGAGATCTCAGAAGCTTACGAAGTACTGGGGGATGAAAAGAAACGTGCCAAGTACGACGAGATGTTGAACCAGATCAAAAACGGTAGTGGTTTTGACCCGACAGCCTTTTCAGGATTTAGAGGCCACGACGACAACAGCGCATATACCTATTCCTTCACCGGGAGCGATGGCGACAACTACGGGTTTTCCGATTTCTTCAATAATTTTTTCGGTGGTATGAATGAATTTAATGCGCGCCCTTCATCTCGCCACCGCGTTTATGATATGCGTATTGATGGTGGTGATTTGGAGGGTGAAGTTACAGTCGGTGTCACGGAGGCTTTTTCAGGAAGTGCCAGAATGGTGAGAATTAAGAACAAGACCATCGAGGTTAAAATTCCAGCCGGCATCATGGATGGTGAGCGTATCAAAGTTGCGGGACAAGGTTCGCCCGGAAAAAACGGCGGGCAAAATGGAAATCTGTATCTTCGCGTCAACGTCGAACCAGAGGATGGCTTTTCTGTTCGCGGATTAGACGTAGAAAAAGATATAGATATCTATCCGTGGGAAGCTGCACTCGGCGGCCGTAAGACCATAGATACGCTGGACGCGAAGCTTTCGGTAAATATCCCGGCAGGCATTCAGACCGGAGCGCGTGTCAGATTGAATAAAAAGGGCTTCCGCAATATCCGCGGTGAGCGCGGTGATATGTATGTGAAGATACGCATTATTAACCCCCCTGTCATTACGGAAAAGGCAACGGAATCGTTTATAAAACTCAGGGAAGCTTATGAACGTAACATATAGCAGGTATTTTTACATCAATTTGTTTTAAGAAAGCAGGACGTATTTACAATCGTAAATACGTCCTGCTTCTTTGAATTCCCAGTAAATATTATTTTCGAAAGAAACGGAAGCTCTGCCGGCTTCCGTTTATTTGTTTATTTAAAACTTCCTCTAGCAATATAGCTTACAAGAAAGATGGGTTATAATAATCTATTCGAGTTTTGATTATGTACAAATGAAAATCGTTTATACACTCCGTTTATCGACAACGAAATTGCTTCCTTCAAACGTTTTGGCCTTCTTCTTAACCTCAGCCGCAATCTCCGCGACATGTAAATGAGATGTGAGCATTCGATGAGCATTCGTTACAATGGCAAGTGAAATTGACATAATTGGAAAATTCATTATCTTCCCCTGGCGGCTAAGAGTGCAAACGAATCCTTGTTCGAGATCTTCAGCATGATAAAGCTCCTTAATTCGTCTGTCAAATTCATTTATAATTCCGATTGCAATTTGCTCATGGAATTTCGGAATCGTTACGATTACAAAGTCGTCTCCACCGACATGTCCTATAAAATTTTTTTCGTCATGAACCAGAGCAACCTGGTCACGAATAATGTCAGCAGTCAACTTAATAGCAGAATCGCCGTTAGCAAAGCCGTACACATCGTTATACGCCTTGAAGTTGTCAATGTCAGCATATATGACGGAGAACTCAAGATTCATTTCGATTCGGGTCTCAATATCCCGAGCAATCTCAAGGTTACCAGGAAGCCCTGTTAAAGGATTAGCGTTTCTCATACGTTCAAGACGACGCAACGTGTTTTTGACACGAATGATAAGTTCTCTATCATCAAAAGGTTTAGTGATATAGTCGTCAGCGCCAAGCTCAAGGCCTTCAACAACGTCATCCCGGTCGTCACTTGACGTCAGCATGATAATAG
>JANZZB010000223.1 GCA_026419635.1 Clostridiales bacterium
GCAGCGTCAGATGTGTATAAGAGACAGAGATAGGATAGAATCGCTTTTAACCCCTTTGCATCCTCTGGCCGGTTTCCTAACATGACTACGGCCGGCCGGCTCGTTTTTTTAAGTGCATTTATAACAGTAGTTGATATAGAATACGAACTTTTTTTATCGGACGCGTCTATGGTATAATCCCAAATCCGGTATCCGGATAGGTAAAGTGAATCACGTATGTCCTTTGATAGGCCGGAACGCGCCGAATCGGTTAAACGAATGACTCTTGTTTTTGTTTTTGCTGTTTTTTCAAGCAGGTCGTTTACCAAAGTAAGCTGTTTTATAATTGCGTTCGCATTATTGAAATTTTCTGCGGATAATTTTGAATTTGCATTAAGACCAATAGAATGCCCTTTTATAATAATTTTTCGCACGATATCATCCTGGGCGGTAATATTTTCAGCAGTGCAGAAAAAAGTAGCGGTGTACCGATATCGTGACAGGGTGTTCAAAATCTCTGAAGTTGCGTCTCCTGGTGATGAATCAAACGTCAGGTATACTATTTTTTTCGGTTTTGAGACTGGCGTTCCTTCAGTCGGAGTATTGGGCTGTCCATTAGAATGATTACCGCGACTGTTATTATAATCCTCCAGCAGAGACGTCATAACTGTTTCCCCGATATACAAAAGCATACTGTCAGAAAGAGACGGAGTCGATTTCGATATTCTCACAACGGTACCTTTCGAAGAAGATATGGTGGAATAATAAAAACCCCACATGGAGCATACAAAATTTGCCGGTACAAAAACGGTGCCATTTTTTGTATACGCGCTTTCCTCATACGTTCGCATTTGCTGATCGTAGGTGAAACCATGCGCAATATCAAAAGAAATAATTTTTTCTTTGTCATATAGTACAAGAGTCTGTTCCTGAGTAGAGTAATATGCCTTAATACCGCCAAAACCATTCAGGAAAAGGGAGTAGGGCACATAAAACTTCCCGTTTTTTTCAAATGGCATTGTGGAATCTTTCAGGTCGGAGAACTGATCGTTTACAACCGTGAAAATGACTTTTGACGTAGCAGTAGCCGAGATCCCCAAAGCTATAAAAAAAACGGCGATCAAAAGAAGTGAAATATATTTTTTTATTTTTAGTTTTTCTCTCATATTGTCCTCGTTAGAACAGAAATAAACAAAAACATTATATCATTTGTAATAAAAATTGAAAAGGAAGTTCTATTATACGTTGCACATTATTGTTATTTTTGATAAAATAACAGTTATTCAAAATGCGAATGGAGGTTTTACTTAATGCTCGACATTAAAATCACCAAAACAACAAAGCCAAAAGAAAAGCCTACCGGTGCTCTTGGCTTTGGCAGGTATTTTACTGATCATATGTTTGTGATGGATTATACCGAAGGACGCGGATGGCATGACGCTTCCATCGTACCATACGCCTCTATGGCATTTGACCCTGCTACAATGGTCTTCCATTACGCCCAGGAGTCGTTTGAGGGTTTAAAAGCATACCGTACAGACGATGGAAGAATTCTTTTGTTCCGCCCGGAAAAAAACGCCGAACGTTTAAACAGAACGCATGATCGACTTTGTATGCCTGAAATTCCGGTAGAAGATTTTATTCAGGCCGTTAAGGCAATAGTCAGCGTAGAACGTGACTGGATTCCGACGGATATCGGAACATCGCTTTATATCCGTCCGTTTGTAATTGCAACGGATGTTGCGGTTGGTGTCCATCCGTCACACACTTATAAATTCATTATCATCTTATCGCCGGTCGGCGCATATTATCCGCAGGGTGTAAGCCCCGTAAAAATTTATGTAGAAGACGAGTATGTACGTGCGGTAAAAGGCGGAACAGGCTTTGCAAAATGCGGCGGAAACTATGCTGCATCCGTGAAGGCACAGGCTAAGGCGGAGTCATTGGGTTACACGCAGGTACTCTGGCTTGACGGCGTACACCGTAAGTA
>JANZZB010000224.1 GCA_026419635.1 Clostridiales bacterium
ATTTATATGAATGCTTGTCAGCTTATGACCGGTTCCGGAGGTTGGCCGCTGAGTATATTTATGACGGCTGATAAAAAACCATTTTTCGCTGGAACTTACTTTCCGAAGGACGACCGGATGGGCATGACCGGATTCCTATCGGCTCTTGAAAATATTAATACTCTCTGGCGTGAAAATCGGGATTTGATCAATCGACACACGGAGGAAATTATCTCGGCACTTTCTCCGAGAAAGAAGAAGACACAGTCTATAAATGAATCCGTGCCGGAAGAAATTTTTAACGATCTTTTGCAAAGGTTTGATCGGGAAAACGGAGGCTTTTCTTATGCACCTAAATTTCCGACGCCGCATAATCTGTTATTTTTAATGAGATATTACGCATCCACAAGAAAAAAAGAAGCATTGGAAATGTGTGGGAAAACGTTGGATTCTATGAGGCGAGGCGGTATCTTTGATCAGATTGGTTTCGGATTTTCTCGTTATTCGACCGATCGGGTCTGGCTTGTGCCCCATTTTGAAAAAATGCTTTACGACAATGCACTGATGTGCATAGCATACGCTGAATTTTATAGTATTACAAAGGACGAACGTTACGCGAAAACGGCCAGGGAAATCATTCAATATCTTATGGATAAAATGCATTCGGAAAATGGCGGGTTTTATACGGCTGAGGATGCCGACTCGGAAGGGGTAGAAGGGAAATTCTATGTTTTTACTCCGCAAGAAGTCCGGCAGGTGCTAGGTGTTGATGCAGAAGAATACTGTCGCTATTTCGATATCACCGAACGAGGCAATTTTGAAGGGTTAAATATCCCGAATCTAATCAAGACAGAATTGCCGGATGAGAGACGGGATTTTGCGGAAAAATGCAGAATGAAGCTTTATGAATATCGGGAAAAACGAGTGCATCCCTATTTAGACGATAAAATTTTAACCTCGCAAAACGGGCTTATAATTGCCGCCTTATCAGTAGCAGGAAGAGCGCTGCAAGATGATTCGTATATAGCTGCCGCACGAAAAACAGTTAAATTCTTAATTGAAAACATGGTCGACAAAAACGGTAAACTTTTGTCTCGATACAGAGACAAAGAAGCACGGTTTTTGGGCTACGATGATGATTATGCATTTGTCATATGGGGTCTTATTGAACTGTACGAGTCAACATTTGATCAAAGTTATCTTGATTTAGCGGTTTCATTTAATAAAGTTTTTATCAATCAATTTTTTGATGAAAAAAACGGTGGATTTTTTCAAAGCGATATTGATTCTGAAAAGATGCTATTTCGTCAAAAGTCCGTGTACGACGGAGCAGTTCCGTCGGCGAACTCGGTGCAGGTATTAAACCTGATCCGACTTGCCCGGCTAACTGGAAGCCAAGAACTTGAGAAAATAGCTGAAAACACATTGGAATCGTTGATGGAAGAAATCAGCTATAGTCCCATTTCCCATACTTTTCATGCGATCAATATTCTTTATCTGAGAAACGGCGGAACGGATGTTAAGCTAGTTGCTGATGAAAAGAAAAAATTAGATGCAATGCTTTCCGTTTTGCGCGAAGGATTCCATCCGTTTGTTACTGTTTTTCTCGCCTCTGCCACGGAAGACGCAAAGGGTGAGCAAAAGGATAATGTTTACAAAATGATGGGGGAAAAGCCAACAGCATATGTTTGTAAAGAATTTTCATGCATGCCTCCGGTTACTTCTGCGAGCGAATTGAAAACACTAATTCAGTAAAAAGAGCGGGGAACGTAACGTTCCCCGCTCAGCAGAGTGTCAAAAAAGTATTATCCTGGGATTGTTAAGGGGTGAAGACCCCTTAACGTAAGATCAGTCCGCAGGCGGACATGCGCAGCCGAAGGACACACTGGGCAAAACCGGAGGTTTTGTCCGCACCTGGGGAAGTATCGAGGGGGAATTGGGGCAAATTGTCAAATCAAGTGCAACACTTTGCAAGGA
>JANZZB010000225.1 GCA_026419635.1 Clostridiales bacterium
GGTTTAACACTTTCCATAAAAGCACCCCTTTAGCAGTATTATTAAATTGATATCATTATGATATCATCATATATGCTCTTTATAGTATTTTGTCAATAGAAAATCCAAAAACATTTGAATAAAATTTCTACTACATCGTTTAAGCGTTAAAAAAATGAATCGTGCGCAAAGAAATCTTTGCGCACGATTCATTTTATAGTTATTTTATCCCGCAAACCCGCCGCTGATCGATTGGCCATTAAAGGTTATATCCGAGATCACAAGGCTATTTCCGCTTAACAATTTGCTGTATGCAATCCAAATCGATTTGGTTTCGTTAGGCGCAAAGAAAGCATCGCCGGTATTTGCTGTCGAAGTAAGCCACATGCGGTACGTATTTACGTTGCCTGCGGTTGAAACCAGCTGAATTTGCTCCGGAGAAGTAAGGTTACTGATATTTGCATTCGTCTTAAACTCAATGCTCCAACCGTAAATATAGCTTGCAGCGCTTGCATTAGCAATCTTCATATAGATATCTCCCTGATAGCTGCCGGGAGAACCCCATTGGTTATATCCTTCGAAAGATGCCGACACTGCACTTGAAATATACGGCTTTCTGATATTTGCAGATCCGTTAAAACTTGTTGATGCCGGTGCACTGTTAAGCGAAACTCTAAAGCGCAGTTTTTGTCCGGCCGGTATGTTAAAGTAATCCGAACTATACGCTCCCTGAACCGGTCTCAGTGTCGAACCGGACACAACCAAGCCGTTCCACGATCCGCTGGGCATCAGCCGACATCCTGACATTTTTCCAAAGAAGCCGGAAAGATTAGAATCAAGTTGCATCACCCAGCCGTCATTAATGGCTTTACCGCTGTTATTGGCAATTTCAAAGTAGTAGTAATTGCCGGAATCCGGTGTAACGGAATAGGTATATGATCCGCTGGGTTCAGTACCCCCGCCCGAATCTCCGCCGGAGCCGCCATGTGAACACTGCGTGCCGGTTACGGTAACACTGAATATCGTCGTGTTCTGATTATGCGCGTTTTGGGTGTCAACTGCGTCGCTTACCTCTCCATTTTTCCAATAGGCTTTTACTTTGTATGTACGTGTGGATGCCACATTGGCGAGGAATGCCTTTTCAACAGTGAAACTGGTTTCCCCTTTTCGTATTACCGTATCGCCCATATGCGTTCCGTCTTCCGCGTAAATGTCAATATGTAATCCATCAATGGGCTGTTTCCCTTCCGGAGAGCCGACATTTATCGTTACGGTCAAATCCATGTCAACTTCGGTTGTTATATCGTTCTGAAAGTTTACGATGGAAAACGGCAATTCAGCAGACTCAGTCGGCGCAAGTTTCACCGACATGATCGCAGTCTCCGTCTTACCTATATAAAATTGTTTTGCAATAGTCGAACCTTCCGCCGTCTCGATCGTTGTCTGATACATAGCCATGGTCCCAGCCAGAAGTGAGACTGATATAGCAAATATAAGTATTGTTGTAAGCAATGCTTTTTTCATGCAATCCGTTTCTCCCCAAAGCAAAGGTTGTAAAATCATAAAAAATGAGACAACAAAATCCGCTGATTGGTTCTTTACCAAGCAACGGCAACTGGCTGCCATATCTTAAAAAAGAATTAGGCCCTATAGCTTTGCGCGAGCGGACTTTCGTCCGTTTTGCCCATTTTCATACTAAACGAATTGTATATATTTGTCAATCAATTCCTGCAGTTAATATATTACAATTCAGTTGCAATGATGACATAAAAAACAATTACTGAACAAAAGAAACTTTTTATACTTCGATGTTCTATACCTTTGTATTATACCATTCTATTCTTACTTTGTTTGGTTTCCTTCAGAATCGGCACAGGGTGTGGGATGATTGTTTATATAATCAAGTGCATTATAAACCCTGTCTCTTATACACATCT
>JANZZB010000022.1 GCA_026419635.1 Clostridiales bacterium
AGACAGGGATACAAGAGAGAAAGACATACAAACGGCAATGGAAGCGGCAGCGTTATCTCCGGATGGGGCGCGGATATATCCGGCCGTTGTTGTTGCGGATACCGCCCTTTACGAATGGTATAAGAGCGGGGAATATAGACCGCTTTCGGTCGATGAGGCTTGCTCTATAGCAGCAGAGATGCTTGAAATTTTTGAAGATGCCGGTATACCGGTTATCCGGATCGGTTTGAATGCATCGGAAACTTTGTCAAACGAAGTAGTAGCCGGCGCTTACCATCCCTCACTTGGAGAAATGACCCGATCCAGACTATACTTAAAGCGAGCAGCTTCGCTCTTAGAAAGCAGGACCGCATCGGGAGAAATTAGGATCGGGGTGAATCCGTCCTGCATATCCTTAATGGTCGGTCAAAAACGGGAAAATATCAGAAAACTGGAAGAATGTTATCCCGGAACACAAATCAAAGTAAGAGCCGTCGATGTTTTACCGGGAAAAGTCGTATTATTAGATTAGAATCTTTTTATAATGAATGTAAAAAGCTTTTGCGGATTGATCCGCAAAAGCTTTTTTGAGGCTGTCGAAAAACTCGACAGCCTTTCGAGAGGGAATCCAATTCCCCCTCGATACTTCCCCAGGTTTTGTCCAGTGTGTCCTCCGTCGGCGCATGTCCGTCTGCGGACTAATCTTACGTTAAGGGGTTTTCACCCCTTAACAATCCCATGATAATACTTTTTCCACACTCTGAAAAAAGCTTTTGCAGATTTGTCCGCAAAAGCTTTTTTATTATATATTAATGATTGTTATAGCAGTATCCGCTATTCTTCCAAAGTCAGCTGCTTTTCCAGAGCATCATCATCTTTTACGATAGCACCTGCTGCCGGAAGCGTCCGGGTCTTGTAACGGACCGTGTCCGCGATCTTGGCATTAGACAATAGTTCTGCGTGAATGATAAATTGGTTCTTCTTTAGAGTCATCACAGATATGCCCTGTGTCGAACGCGTCGTTTTCGGAACGAGCGAAGACGTGTTGAAAATCAGCAGCCTATTCGCGTTCGAATAAAGCGTGATTTCCGCGTCCTCCTCCAGATGGAATGCCTTAACAAGAGTTGACTTATCAGAATAAGCTGATGTCAGGCGCTTTCTGTTGGATACGGTCTGGTAACTTTTCAGGTCAACCTTAGCAATTTTTCCGTTTTCAAAGACAAAAATAAGATTGCCCGAAAATGTATCTGGAAGGCACATAAACAGGACGTTTTCACCCTGCTCCATCTGAAGCTTTGACGGCAGGTAGTCGCCCAATGAACTGGCTTTTGTATCTTCAAATTCATAAAGATGCGCTTTATAGGCTTGCTGCATATTTGTGAAAAAGATCACTTCGCTGCGGTTTTGGGACGTGAGTTCCTGGGAGATAACGTCTCCGTCTTTGAATTTGTGCTCACGGCTCATGCGCAAGCTTTGCGGGGTGATCTTTTTGAAGTAACCCTCTTTCGTAAGAAAGACACTGACGGGATAGTCCTCAATGCTCGCTTCTTCATCGTAATCAACGACTTCGTGGTTGCTTACGATCCCGCTTTTTCTGGGAGTCGGGTATTTTTTTAATATTCCTTCGAGATCTGAAATAATCCGGTCGATAATTCTTGAACGGTTTTGTAAAAGTTCTTTAATATTGGATATTTCTTTTTCGAGATCTGTGGTTTCTTCTGTTCGCTTTAGTATATATTCGCGGTTTAAATGTCTCAGTTTGATCTCGGCTACATATTCCGCCTGCACTTCATCAATGCCGAAATGGATCATCAAATTGGGTACGACTTCTGACTCCTCGTCGGTTTCGCGAACAATTTTGATTGCCCGGTCAATATCAAGAAGGATTTTTTGAAGTCCTTTTAACAAGTGCAGTTTTTCCTGCTTCTTTTTAAGATCAAAATGCAGAGTACGTTTTTCACACTCAATCCGCCAGGCGGTCCATTCGTCTAAAATCTCTGCAATGCCCATTACCCGCGGTGTCCCGGCAATTAAAATATTGAAATTGCAGGAGAAAGTGTCCATTAACGGTGTCATCTTAAAAAGCTTCTGCATCAGTTTCTCGGCATCTGTTCCCCGTTTTAGATCAATTGTGATCTTTAAACCGGAAAGATCGGTTTCATCGCGCATATCGGATATTTCGCGAATTTTTCCTGCCTTTATCAGTTCAGCGGTCTTATCCATGATGGCTTCGATGGTTGTCGAGTAAGGAATCTCGGTAATTTCGATCAGATTTTCCTGGGGGATATGTCTCCATTTTGCGCGTACTTTAATAGAACCGCGGCCGGTACGATAAATTTCTTCCATTTCCGAGCGGTTTAATATGATCTCGCCGCCTGTAGGAAAATCGGGAGCCTTTAACGTTGTAATAATTTCATGGTCCGGATTCTTTAAAAATTCGATCGCCGTTTTACAAACTTCGCTTAGGTTAAAACCGCAGATTGAACTTGCCATACCGACAGCGATTCCTAAATTCGCACTGACAAGAATATTCGGAAAAACGGTAGGCAAAAGAGCCGGCTCTTTCATTGTGTTGTCATAGTTGTCTGCAAAATCTACCGCGTCGCGATCAATGTCCGAGAATATTTCGGCGCAGATCTGGTCCAGTTTTACTTCCGTATAACGGGATGCCGCATACGCCATATCACGCGAGTATACTTTGCCGAAGTTTCCTTTTGAATCGACGAACGGGGTCAAAAGCGCTTCGTTGCCGCGCGATAAACGAACCATCGTCTCATAAATAGTCTGGTCACCATGAGGATTTAATTTCATTGTCTGGCCGACAACATTTGCAGACTTTGTCCGGTTGCCGGTAAGCAGGCCCATTTTATACATGGTGTATAAAAGTTTGCGTTGTGACGGCTTAAAACCATCTATTTCCGGAATAGCACGCGAAACAATGACGCTCATAGCGTAAGGCATATAGTTTTCCGACAACGTTTTAGTAATTGGCTGCGGAATCGGCAGGTTTGGTTTTGGAGGAATTTTTTCGGGTGCCTTTTTCATCATTTTGCCTCCTTAACTCAAATCGGTAAGTTCAAGATAACGCCAGCCGTTTTCCGCGATATAATCTTTACGGCCCTGAAGGTTTTCTCCGAGCAGCAGATCGAACATTGCGGACGTTTCTTCTGCCTGTTCAGGAAGAACCTGAATTAGCCTTCTCGTTTCAGGGTTCATCGTCGTTTGCCACATCATTTCCGGTTCGTTTTCACCAAGTCCTTTGGAACGAAGAACGGAATATTTTCCTTCCAGTTTCGCAATTAGCTCGTCTTTATCCCGGTCCGTGTAAGCAAAATAGGATTTGCCTTTGCAGGTTATTTCGAACAAAGGGCTTTCTGCAATATAAACATAGCGCTCGTTGATTAAAGACGGTACTAAGCGGTAAAGCATTGTCAGGATCAAAGTACGGATCTGAAAACCGTCGACGTCCGCATCCGTACAGATAATAATCTTATTCCAACGAAGCGCGGAGAGATCGAAAGAAGAAAGATCTTTTGAATGGCTTTTTGTTTCCACTCCGCATCCTAAAACCTTAATCAAATCGGTTATAATTTCGTTTTTAAAAATTTTCCCGTATTCAGCTTTCAGACAGTTTAAGATTTTACCCCTCACAGGTATGATAGCCTGAAACTCTGCATCCCGACCCAGTTTACAAGAGCCGAGAGCAGAATCACCTTCCACGATATAAAGTTCACGGCGTTCTATATCCTTTGTACGGCAGTCGACAAATTTTTGTACCCGGTTCGTTATATCCGTGCCGCCGGCCAGCTTTTTCTTGATATTAAGACGCGCTTTTTCGGCCTGTTCGCGGCTTCGCTTGTTTATTAGAACCTGTTCCGCGATCTTTGAAGCATCGGTCGGATTTTCTATAAAATATATTTCAAGTGAAGAACGCAAAAACTCCGTCATCGCTTCCTGAATAAACTTGTTTGTGATTGCTTTTTTTGTTTGGTTTTCATACGAAGTATATGTGGAAAAAGAATTTGTGATAATAATTAAGCTGTCGGCAACATCCTGAAAATTAATCTTGCTCTCGTTTTTCTGGTATTTGTTGTTTTGTTTTAAGAACGCATCTATCGCGGATATAAAGGCGCTTCTGACCGCTTTATCCGGAGATCCGCCGTATTCGAGCCAAGAGGAATTGTGATAGTATTCGAGAAAACTTTTTGATTTATCAAATAAGAAGGTAATTTCCATTTTTACTTTGTATTCCGGCTTGTCCTCACGGTCACGCCCTGTTCGCTCCGTTTTTAGTAACTGAGGCGCCGTCAGAGGTTCATCACTAGAAAGTTCTGAAAGGTAATCGCTGATGCCGTTTTGATAACAGAATTCGTATGTGTCAAAAGAGCTGCCTTTTTGATCTTTTAAGATAAAAGTAAGTCCTGAGTTGACAACTGCTTGTCTTTTTAACGTATCAAGATAATATTCGAGCGGTACATGAATATCAGTAAAAACATCAAGATCGGGTTTCCAACGGATTTTGGAACCGGTCTTTTTACTTGTAACCGGCTCTTTAATAAATCCTTCGGGAGTTCCGGTTTTATTTTCCCCTTTTTCAAAATGGATGGAATAACGAAATCCATCGCGTGTGACCGTAACATCCATATATTCAGAGGAATATTGCGTTGCACAGGAGCCAAGACCGTTTAATCCGAGCGAATACTCATAGCTCTCGCCCTCAATGTTTTTGTATTTTCCGCCTGCATACAGCTCGCAGAAAATTAGCTCCCAGTTATAACGCTCCTCATTTTGGTTGTAATCGAGAGGCATGCCTCTTCCAAAATCCTCGATTTCAACAGAATCGTCTTCAAATCTTGTAATATTGATCAGATTTCCGTATCCTTCTCGCGCCTCGTCGATAGAGTTGGATAGAATTTCAAAGATAGAATGCTGGCAGCCGTCAATTCCGTCTGATCCGAAAATGACCGCCGGACGCTTTCTGACACGGTCTGCGCCTTTTAAGGAGGATATGCTTTCATTTCCGTAATCCTTTGAAGATCGCTTCATCTTCATGCGTTGCCTCCGTTTATTAATCGAATGAAAGTGTGTAAAGGGAAATCGGTTTGTTGTTTTCCGGAGGTTTTCACTCCACCAAAAAGTCCGACTTGCGCCAATATAGACGCAAGTCCAGGATGTCGCAATAATGCCATTTTATACTATTCATAATAGTGCACCAAATGTTCCATGTCAAATCAAAAAAACGCAGGGGCTTTTGCCCCCGCATTTTTAATCAATTTGCAATTCGGCGCAAAACCATTTTCCGAATCACCATGCACTTAAGAGCGCCACTGCTCTGTATTGGCAAATGTTTTCCGCAAATAACGATGATTTTCCGTTTGCGTTGCTATCAAGCTTTATAATTTACCTACTCAGCACAGTATAAAATCCCGGACATCCAACGTTCCAGGTTAACGGGACAACCCCGCTTTTTTTTATGAAATCTCAAGTACATTCCTATTTTTCCGCACATCTATAAAAATATTATGGAAAATATTAAAAATTTTTATCTTATTAGAATAAAAATGGAATAAATGTCCAAAATGAAAGTAAATATAAAAGATGAAATATACATAACTAAAAAGGCGTTCCGCTTGCCTGATAATGCGGAACCACGGTGCAATTATGATTTTAATGTTACGCCGTGGATATGGAGCGAAATATGGGTGATTTACTTAAAAAATTAAACATTAAAAATCAAAAAGATTCTTCACAACTTGAAAAACAAGAATTATTAGACGCAATCAACGAGGCTGCAATGCGTCTGAGGATTGCGAGAATGTTTTTCGAAAGCGTCTCCGAACCGGAACTGATCGACGCCTGTGTATACGAGATCAATTCTCTTCAGGCACATTATTCATATCTGTTGAATAAGGCAAAAAAAGAAGAATTGCAATCTTTTAATGTGCTTAAAATTCCGCGTTAGATCGGTAATACCAATAAATATAAAAGGAACAGGTGTGCTGTTCCTTTTCTTTTTTTATATTATCCCGGCTCAGCATCCAGTTAAGAAAGGACTTCCTGCAACTTATTCTATTCCTTTATTCATTATCATTTTTTTTACGGTAATATAACAATATAAAATTTAGTTTACATTTTTAGCAATATGAAGATAAAAGCAGAAAAATGGAGATTTTTAAAGTTTATAACCCGTTAAATTAAAATTTAAAGAAATGAAGGTTGACACTCGTAATGCTTTATGGTATAAATGAACATGTTCTTCTATGTCCTGAAGAACTTAAATGTATTGCTTGAAATATAATAAATACCGGAGGTTAGAAAATGTCCACGTTTATGGCCAAAAGCGAAAGCATTGAGCGCAAATGGTACATCTTAGATGCTGCCAATAAGCCGCTCGGACGCACCGCTGCCACCGCCGCCGCAATTCTGAACGGAAAGAATAAGGTCGAGTTTACTCCGCATGCTGATTGCGGTGATTTTGTAATCATCATCAATGCCAGCAAAGCCATATTGACCGGAAAGAAACTGGATCAGAAATTTTACAGAACCCATTCCGGATATGCCGGAGGATTAAAGGAAACCAAATACCGTACCCTTATGAATCAAAAACCCGAACTTGCAATGAAACATGCTGTAAAAGGGATGCTTCCCAAAAACTCTATCGGCAGATGGTCCTTATTGCGCCTGAAGGTTTATGCCGGCAGCGAACATAAAAATGCCGCGCAAAAGCCGCAGGTATACGGCGCCGAACAGGTTTGAAGGAGGTAACAAAAAATGTATAAGCCAAAAAAACCCTATTTTTATGGAACCGGAAGAAGAAAAAGTTCGGTAGCTCGTGTAAGACTGTTCCCGGGCGGAACGGGTGAAATTAAAATTAACAACCGCACAATCGACAATTATTTTGGTCTTGAAACATTAAAATTGATTGTAAGACAGCCGCTTGTGACAACGGAGACTCTTTCAAAGTTCGATATCGAAGCAACTGTTGTCGGCGGTGGATTTACCGGGCAGGCCGGTGCAATCCGCCACGGTTTATCCCGCGCACTTCTGCAGGCGGACGAGAATTTCCGCCCCGTTCTGAAGAAGGCCGGTTTCCTGACACGCGACCCGAGAATGAAAGAACGTAAGAAATACGGTCTTAAAGCAGCACGTCGCGCACCTCAGTTCTCAAAACGTTAGTTTTTTTTGTTTTGCCGGTCTCAAACACCGGCAAAACCCAATTTACGGTAAAAAAGATCTGGAACAATCATCGTTTGTTCTGCCCTCCGTCTAATATGGGCGGTTTTCCTTAACGCAAACCATCTATTAAGGAAAGCGCAGATCGTAAAAGGAGCATTTTACCATAGCGTAAGCTTTGTATTTCACGGAGTAGACTTCCGTATCTCCGTAGCAGTTCTGTAAATTGTTGCATATACGTTTTAACAATTATTGGTTAAAATGTTTGGGCTTTGGCAATAATCTTATCAGGACGGCGAGTGCTCCAGGGAGGAAAATATGTATAACTATTTGAAACGCATTCAAAAAACGTTCCAAATGCACGTTCCCAGACACATCAGCATTCTGGCCCTTTGCGCAATTATTGGCGCAACACTATCTTGCACCGTATTTCTCTACAACGCGCTTGCATTTTTTAATTTTAATGCGCTAGCGTATTCACATGTTCCGTCGGATGCACAGGCTGCATCTGGAGATTACGGGATTATGTCAGCATCCGGAGACTCTAATATCACACCTTTTTCACAAAAGGAGCTTGCCCAGTCCAGCGAGCAAAAAAGATACAAAGTCTCCATTCATGTTGACGACAAAGTCATTGAGTCAGTATCTACCGGAGAAACGGTAGAAAACATTCTGGCACGAAGTGGTATTTTGGTAGAAAAACCGGATGAAGTTTCTCCAAGCTTAGAAACAAACATTGAAAGCGACACGGACATCACAGTCTATAGAATTAAAAATTATACGGAAGAAGTTTTGGAGCCGATCCCGTTCGAAACCATTAGGAGACCGTCCGAAAAGTTATCCACGGGCGAGTCGGTCGTTGCGCAAAGAGGCGTAGATGGCCAGCAGAAGGAAGTAGTAGAGATTTATAGCCGCGACGGAAAAGAAACATTGCGGTATACGCTAAAAACAACCGTCATTAAAAATCCTGTTCCTCAGATCATTGAATATGGCAAAGGAGGAACGGTAAATGCGGCAGGGAAGGTGTACACGTTTAAGAGAATGCTGAGGGTAACAGCATCCGCGTACACAACAGAAAATAAAAAATGGAATCATACCGCTTCCGGTACAACAGCCAGATTTGGGGCAATCGCTGTTGACCCCAATATTATACCAATGGGTACGAAGATGTTAATTACTTCATTGGACGGAAAAAGCTGGATTTATGGAGTGGCTGTTGCGGAAGATACCGGCGGCTCGATTAAGGGAAACAAAGTGGATCTTTTCTTTGATACAAGAAAAGAATGTATTAACTTTGGGGTCAGAAAAGCAAAGGTTTATATTTTGGATTAAAGAGCAAAAATGCTCGATTATGTGTCTGAACAGGAAAGTCTGGCTTTAACCGGACGATGGGATCAAAGCATTTTAGGGAACGAAAACCCAAAAGACTCACCACGAAAAGTATAACAATTGATATTATACTAAAGCAGTAAGGCCGCCAACGGCGGCCTTTTTGCTGAATTTTACGGAGGCAGGTATGAACCTTTGCGACATAAATGAAATCAAAACGATTCTGTCTCGCAATGGGTTTCATTTCTCAAAAAGTCTTGGCCAGAATTTTTTAATTGCGCCTTGGGTTCCTGAAAAGATTGCTGAGGAATGTGAAGCGAAATGCGCCGCGGTTTTGGAGGTTGGGCCCGGAATCGGATGTTTAACGGCCGAACTTGCAAAACGTGCTGAGAAGGTCATCGCTGTCGAGCTTGATCGCTCACTGCTTCCGGTTCTTCGGGAAACATTAAATGAATATAAAAATATCGAAATAGTAAACCATGATATCTTGAAGCTTGACATCAAAAAAACCTGCGACGAAATCGCACCGGGCATGCCGCTTGTTGCTTGTGCCAATCTTCCGTATTATATAACAACACCGGTATTGGCAGCTTTATTTGAAGCGGGTATTTTTAAGTACATAACTGTTATGGTACAAAAAGAGGTTGCCGAACGTCTTGCTGCCACCCCCGGGAAAAAGGCATATGGCGCGTTTACGGTTTTTGCGAATTACTATGCGGAGGCGGAAATTTTATTTTCTATTCCTCCGGATTGTTTTATCCCTCAGCCTAAAGTCACTTCAGCCGTTGTCAAATTCAAAATGAGAGAGGCTCCGCCGCCCTGCATTTTGGACCGGAACATGTTTTTTGCAGTTGTAAAAGCTGCTTTTTCTCAAAGGCGCAAAACCCTTTTAAATTGCCTTTCTTCTTATTTTGCAAGAACAATGTCAAAAAAGGATATGGAAGATATACTAAACCAATGTAATATCAGCCCCGATATCCGAGGTGAGAGATTATCTCTTGAACAATTTGCAACAATCGCAAATGAAATAAGGCGCTTAGATATGGATTTTAAGAAAATTACTGTTGAAAAAATCGACGAAATAGAATAATATAAAAATGATAATAAATAGCTGTTGCCTCAAGTGCAGGATTTCCTTCACTGGCTTTTTATTTACAACTAAATTTCTAGGAGGAACAACAAATGGCCCTTACCACAAATAAGGCGGTTCTGGATTGGATCGACGAAATGTCGAAAATGACCACTCCGGACAAAATTGTCTGGATTGACGGTTCCAAAAAACAGATTGCCGACCTTGAAAAAGAAGCATGTCTTACCGGTGAAATTATCGAGTTGAATCAAGAGAAGCTTCCTGGCTGTTACTATCACCGCACTGCAGTAAACGATGTTGCCCGTGTTGAGCACCGTACATTTATTTGTGCACCTTCGAAAGAAGAAGCTGGTCCGACAAACAACTGGATGGACCCGAAAGAAGCTTACAAAATGGCGTCCGAGATCTTTAAAGGATCTATGAAGGGACGTACCATGTATGTCATTCCCTACTCGATGGGACCTGTTGGCTCCCCCTTTGCTAAAATCGGTTTTGAATTAACCGATTCTATTTATGTTGTCTTAAATATGAATATTATGACCCGTGTAGGACAGGCTGTTTGCGATACACTCGGAAACTCCACCGACTTTGTGCGTGGTCTTCACAGTAAATGCGATATTGACGAAGAAAAAAGATACATCTTACAATTCCCGCAGGATAACACAATCTGGTCTTGCAATTCCGGTTACGGCGGAAACGTATTGCTCGGCAAAAAATGCTTTGCGCTCCGTATCGCTTCCTATCAGGGCTGGAAAGAAAGCTGGATGGCTGAACATATGCTGATTTTGGGTATTGAAAACCCGAAAGGCGAAGTAAAGTATGTCACCGCTGCGTTCCCGTCTGCCTGCGGAAAGACCAATCTTGCTATGATGATTCCTCCGGAAGGATATACCTCTAAGGGCTACAAAGTTTGGACCCTCGGCGACGATATCGCATGGCTGCGTGTCGGACCGGACGGAAGACTTTGGGCAGTTAATCCGGAAGCCGGTTTCTTCGGCGTTGCACCGGGTACAAATATGAAGTCCAACCCGAACGCACTCTTAAGCACAGAGAAGGGAACCATCTTTACAAACGTTGTCTTAAAGCCGGACGGAACAGTTTGGTGGGAAGGGCTCGACAAGAACCCGCCGACGGACGCACTCGACTGGAAAGGCAATCCCTGGGACCCGGCAAGCGGACAAAAGGGTGCTCATCCGAACTCCCGCTTCACTGCGCCTGCTAAAAACTGCCCCTGCATTGCAAAGAACTGGGAAGATCCTGCAGGTGTTCCGATTTCCGCAATTATCTTCGGCGGCCGCCGCGCAAAAACAGCTCCGCTGGTTTACCAGTCAAGAGATTGGGATCACGGTGTATTTGTCGGCTCCATTATGGCGTCCGAAACAACGGCAGCTGCTTCCGGAGCTGTCGGCGTAGTTCGCCGCGACCCGATGGCAATGCTTCCGTTCTGCGGATACAACATGGGAGACTACTGGCAGCACTGGATCGATATGGGCAAGGAAATCAAAAATGCGCCTAAGATCTTCAATGTTAACTGGTTCCGCTTAAACGAGAACGGCAAATTCATGTGGCCGGGATACGGCGAGAATTTCCGTGTTCTCGAATGGATCATCAAGAGATGCGAAGACCAAGTTGATGCAAACGTAACCCCGATCGGATTTGTTCCGAAAGCAGAAGACATCAACCTTGAAGGTCTGGATTACACCATTGAGGGCGATCGCAAGTTTGATATAGATGCTCTTCGCGAGATTCTTACCGTTGAGAAAGAATACTGGATGGAAGATGTTAAGAGCATTGAAGAGTTCTACGCTAAATTCGGAGACAAACTGCCGAACGAGTTGAAGAGCTCGCTTGAGACTCTTAAGAAGAACTTTAATTAAGTAAATTTGAAACAATAAATTAGAAACCCCTGTGCTGGTATGTATCAGCACAGGGGCCTTTTCATTCTGCTTACCAATCAAAATAAAAAAGCGTTACGAATTAAACCGTAACGCTTTATCGAAAGTAATTTATATGATTATTGATGTTTAAATGGTTTGAAACCGCTTTCGGTAAGACCGCGTCTTTCCAAAAAGAATAAAAGCGGCATTCCGAGTCCGTAGCATACGACCAACTCACCGAAACCAACCTGAGCGCCGAAAAGCAATATGGTTGACAAAAAAGACAGATTCCCTAAAGGGAATAAATACGCGAGCATAGTTCCGATTACAACAGCGTTTAATAGTACGGTTGGCAGCGGAACCAGCCATTTCATTTTAATTTTTGTCGTAATAAGCGCTGCCATAAGTGTTGTAAGAGAACCGATCACGATGTCAAACGGCGTTGTAAGCCCCATTGTCGTTCCGATAAAATTTGCTGCCATACAGCCAATAAACAGTCCCCACGCTGTCGACGGAATAAAAAACGGAAGTATACACAGAGCTTCGCTGATACGAAATTGAATATTGCCGTAAAGAAATTTGCCGACGCCGGGGATAAGAGCGGGGACAATGGTAAAAATGATGTACATTGCGCCTATAAGTCCGGAAAAGGCTAAAGCAGAGGTTTTTTTCATGGTTTTCCTCCCAACATGTTTATAAAAACATTCTGTTTAGACAATCTTTAGCTCAAGATTGCCTAAATCAGTATAACACAAATATTCTATCTAGAAAAGCATGAAACATATTAAGAAATCCTTGGTAGTTAAAGAAGAAAATGCCGTAAACTTTTCTTTTTAAACACAAAAAACGGTATTAATAAAATTAAGATATTAACACCCTACATAAACGAAAGACGTGAAAAAGGTCTTTACAAATTGCCGGATATGCCCTATAATATCATTTGTGTTCGGGGGTGTAGCTCACCTGGGAGAGCGCTTGAATGGCATTCAAGAGGTAGTCAGTTCGATCCTGATCATCTCCACCAAAGAAAAATCCTGTAATCAGAGTGATTACAGGATTTTTTATTTTCTCCTGTAACCGTCATTTAAAATACATAAGAAAAAATATAATTTCCCATATTAGGATGTTTTGAAAAAATTAACGATCATAAAATAAGAATAATACAAAAAAATACAATATTCGATTGACATATACTGTAAAATAAGGAGAATAATGGTTAATATAAAATATAATATGGTTTATATGGCAGATAAAGACCGCGTTAAATGATTTAAATTATAATAAAATGAAAAATTATGATCCATCTTATGACACTTCTAAATTGATTAAAGGAATTGACAAAAATGAATTAAAGCCTGTTGAGATACCATGTATTGTTGTGAAAACACAAAATAATAAAATACCTTGTTTATTGAATGAACTTTTTAATGAAAACGGATACAATACCGTGTTTATTTCAGACAACCCTTGTGAAGAAAAAAACGTTGCATGGGTTATTTCATCAGGGCAATTAAATGACAATATCATTTCTTATATAACCGGAAAGCATGAAGCGGATATCATTATTATCGGAATTACGGATAACAATATTAAAATTAAAGCCGGTATTTCCTGTGATATAATATTTTATGAGCAAACAAGCAGTGATTATGGAATCAGTAACGGTTTAGACGGGATATTGTTTGAAAAGAAAATTAAAATCGATAACAGAAATGCAGTTGAAAATATCTATCAAAATACAGTAAAAATACTTACATAGAAATAAATTCATTAGGCTTCAAAATCTTCCAACAAAAGCGCAAAAATTAAAGCGGCAAAAACTTTGGTCAACTATAAAAATGCCAAACACTAATGTAAGCGGCTCGAACTAAGAGAGGTTCGAGCCGTTTTTATTCATTATTCCGCTACATGTCTACTACTTTATTTCCTGCTCCAGATTCCTGAAAATATCGGAGTTGAAGAATTCAATTACCGATATCTCCAATCCATCGCACAGCTTCTTAATGGTCGCAATCGTCGTGCTGTTGTTCCTGCCGCTGACAATATTATTTATGGTTGATTGTGTAACACCACTCATGGTTCCAAGTTTGTTTATTGTTATGCCGCGTTCTTGACACAGTTCAAGAATTCGGTCCTTTACAGCAGCTCCAATTGACATATCCATCATCCTAACCGAAATGAGTTAATTCAAGAATACCCACTTTTCGCCAAAATAATTACCTCAATTGAGTTGACTACCGGCACGGATATGCTAGAATTAACTCAAAAGAGTTAGGAGAGAAATAATGGATAGAAAAAAACTACAAATTGTGGAAAGTGCTTTCAAGCAAATATCTATATGTGAAGGTAAAACAGTGAACGAAATTAAAAAAGAAATAAAGAAGGCTATGCGGATTAGCCTTTGCAACCAAGATCCCAAAATACAGTCATACTGGAAACGTATACCGTGTGAAAGTGACATACCGACGCCGGAAGAATTTCTTGCATTTCTAGTGGATGAATCGAAAAAGAAATTTTAAGTGAGCAAACACGGAAATTTCCTTGTTCTGATGCCGCTTTTCTAAATGAGAATAGATATTTATAGTCATTCAAGAGGTTGGCGGTTCAATCTTCGCTTATTTCACCAATCCTGTAATCGTAATGGTTACAGGATTTTTATTTTCCTAAAGCCTATGAAGATTTCATTGTTTTGTTGAAATGTACAAAATCTTGTCGTTAAATTTTACCTCGATATTGTGAAATGTGATAGAAATGTTATAATATCTCATCACAATTTTATTTTTAATAGGATATTAAAAATAATAATAGATTTTACAAAGCCCATCACTCATTAATATAACACATGTTTCTGGTAGACTGATGATATGATCGAATGCCTGCAGTACTTATTATTATAAGGAGGTCTGAATATGATCGAAAAATCAACCCAATGCGCCTGTACGGAAGAAATGCAAAAATATGGCGAAATTAGGAATGTTATTGATCTGTATCGGGACACAGAAGGCAGCCTCATTCAGATCCTTCACGCGGCGCAGGAAATATACGGATATTTGCCGCTGGAGCTACTGGAAATCATTGCAGTTTCCCTGAACAAGCCACTATCCGAGATCACAGGTGTTCTCAGTTTTTACTCCTTTTTTTCCACAAAACCACGTGGTAAACATACGATTAGGGTCTGCCTCGGAACGGCCTGCTATGTCAGGGGCGGCAAAAAAATTATCGAAGCATTACGGAAAACCCTCAATCTGGAAATCGGCGAAACGACAGAGGACGGCAAATTCACATTTGAAGTCGCACGCTGTATCGGTGCCTGTGGACTGGCACCGGCGATGATGATCGACGGTAAAGTCTATAAGCAGGTGACGCCACAGAAACTTACTTCGATACTAAATGCTTACATGGACTGAGGTGTTTGTATGTTCATCACGACGATTGATAATTTGAAGAAGATCAAACAGGATTATACCGAAAAACTCGGAAAATACAAATATCTGGCTTACATATGCGGCGGCACGGGCTGCGTATCAGCAAACTGCGGTGCAATCGAAGAAGCACTTCGGGCTGAACTTCAGGCACGAGGCATGACGGAGGATGTCGCCGTCATCAAGAGAGGCTGCATGGGCACTTGCGCCGTCGGTCCTGTCGTTTATGTGCACCCGGACAGAACTTATTATACGGAATTAACACCCGAGAAAATGAGGGATATCGTTAAAAGCCATTTCGTCGGCGGAAAAGTCGTCGAGGAATACACGTTTTATGATCATATTCAGCGAAAACACGTCCCTATCATCGACGACATCTCTTTTTTTCAAAAACAGGTTAGGATAGCTCTTAGAAACTGCGGCTATATAGACGTCGAGACGATAGAATCCTATATCGCAAACGAAGGGTATTTTGCCTTGTACGATGTCCTGAAAAATAAATCGCCGCAGGAACTGATCGATATCATTAAAGCATCCGGCCTGCGCGGTCGAGGCGGGGCGGGTTTCCCCACAGGGGTGAAGTGGCAGGCTGGGCATGACGCGCCGGAAGGTCAGAAGTACATCATATGCAATGTTGATGAAGGCGATCCGGGTGCTTTTATGGACAGAAGCGTTTTCGAGGGCGATCCTCACAGTGTTTTGGAGGGTATGATGCTGGGCGGATATGCCAT
>JANZZB010000226.1 GCA_026419635.1 Clostridiales bacterium
CCAGCGTACCATACGGCCGCCTGTCATCGAAGCAGTTACATAGTCGGCGGTAAACAGATAGGTAATGCGGTTAGCGATCGATGGAACAAGAAGCAAAGCACCCGACGCACCGGCTGCCATAAGCGCGATTAAACGGCGATCGATAAAAAGTGCAAATATGAACACGGCTATAGCCATCCCGATCCATGCTCCCCGCGAAAAGGTAAAAAGAAGCGAAAGACACATTAAAAAGACGGCACACCAAGCGGCAATTTTGATCCGGATATCCTTGTAATAATATGCAAGAGAAGCTGTCATTGGCGCGGTAAGCACAAAAAACGATCCTAAAATATTCGGGCTGCCGATAATGGAAAAGACCCTTGTTCGTACACCGGCCTCTGTGTGGGAAACCCATCCGGAAGGGATCGGAACCGCGATAATATACTGATAGATCCCATGAAGCGCCATACCGAGAGAGAGAAATATTATTGTATAAAAAAACGTCATAAAGTCCCCGTCGTTGTCGACCAATCTGATCATAAGGAAGAACCAGACCATATACTCAACAACTGCACGGTATCCGGCGAATGCAATATAAGGATACGGAGAAATGACACACATTAAGAAAAAACCAACGCCAAAAAACAGAAGAAGATAACCGTCAACGGGGGTTACCCGGCTGATTTTCGGCAAACTGGATGATGCACGACGACATACCAAATAGCCAAAGGCGGCTAAAATAATGAACTCGTCCCATATAGAAGCAACAAAGCTTATTTTTACAATGTTTCTAAAAAAATAATCTTCAAAAACCGAAAGTGTAAAAGCGATAATGATTAAACGGCGAAAAGTAAGATGTTTTAAGAAGACGCCAACCTTAGATTTTAAGACTATATTTTTAATGAATTTCGATACTGCCATACAGGAGCGGTAAAACAAACTACTTGTATAAGCAGGTGCAAAAGATGAAAACAAAGCCGATACACGCGCGCAAAAGCGACCGTATACCGATGTCAACGCACGATTAGGAACATTGCAAAAATTACAATAAATGGACTTTGTGTAAGAAACGGCGTGTATCTTTTTCAATTTCTCTGAAAGAGAAAAAAGAAATCCCTGTTTTCCCCATGAGCATATTTTTTTGACAGTTTTCACTGTTGCGCTGTTTGATAAGAGGCTGTTCATTTGAACCTCACAGATTCAATCGTAGGAGCACTTTCAAAATCCTGTGTTTTGAGTGTAAATGTACGGCCTGCACGGACTTCCTGATTTGCTACAGTAGGCGCAGGAGTATCTTTAGGCACATTTGCTTCGACGGTTACCAGAATGTCTTTCTTCGAGCGGTCGAGTGCATCAATAATACGTCCGTCGGCGGTGGTTACTTGTTGAATATATGGTACGATTTCTACTTTTGTAATGATTGCATCCGTATAGTTATTGCCTGCAACAAGCTTTTTTCCGGTAAGAGGATTGGCGTTTACTTCATTAACCAAAAAGGAAGTAGCACCGCGTATACGCATGACGGCGGTCATTTTTACTTGCTGGGCAACGGCATCTTGAACAACCGGTGAAAAAAGTTTCCAAACAATACCACCAGCTATTACAATGACGGCAAAAAGAACTAAAAGATCAACAACATTAATGAGTCTGAACAGACGACCTTTTTCATCAATAATTTTCATAATATACTCCATTCATATTAAAATAATGAAACATTTTAATTTATCTTTTGTATTTATTTAAAATGGATTTTAAGGCCATTATTTCGCCAGTTATTTCACCAGATAAAGTAATGGAGGCAAGATATGTAATAGCACCTGCCATTGTTGCACCCAAAAGCGCAACGATGTGGGGTAATGGAAGAAGCGTGACGCAGTATGCTGAAATCGCGCAAAGAATAGTGCTGATAAGAATATTAGAAATTTGACGTATTCCTAAATGGAACAGGAACTG
>JANZZB010000227.1:0-313 GCA_026419635.1 Clostridiales bacterium
ATGATGGCCCGCCGCTTAGATTTATGGAGGTTTGCGGTACGCATACCCATAACATCTTTCAATATGGCATAAGGGATATCCTTCCGCGTCAAATAGCATTGATTTCCGGACCGGGATGCCCTGTCTGCGTAACCCCGTCGCAGTACATTGATTACGCAGCGCAGTTATCTCTAACGGAACATTCTGTTTTGTGCACTTTCGGGGATATGGTTCGTGTTCCGGGAATTAGCACATCTCTGATGAAAACAAAAGCACAGGGCGGAAACGTGAAAATCATGTATGCTCCCGTGGATGTGATCGAATGGGCCGAGCG
>JANZZB010000227.1:323-1926 GCA_026419635.1 Clostridiales bacterium
TTTGAAACTACATTGCCGATTTACGCACTGATGCTGGAAGAAATACAAAAGAAGAAGCTTAGAAACATACAATTTCTTTTTTCGATTAAGGCGCTTATGCCGGCACTTTTTTGGATTTGCGAGAACGAACCGGGTATCCATGGCTTTATCGGTCCCGGACATGTCAGTACAATTCTCGGAGAAAAAGTTTACGAACCGCTTTGTAGAAAATACGGAATTCCGCTAACCATAGCAGGTTTCGGTTACGAACATATCGTTGCCGCAGTTTATGATTTAACAAGGCAGTGCCGAAATGGTACGTGCGAAGTACACAACCTATATGCAAACGCGGTTTCAAAAGAAGGAAACAAAAATGCAGCCGAATTGATTTCAAAATATTTTATTAAAAAGTCCTCAGCTTGGAGAGGCCTGGGTATTATTAACGAATCCGGTTATTATTTGACCTCCGGCTATGAAGAATATGACGCGGGAGACTGGGAACAGGGTACCACTGTGCTTGATGCTCCTGGCTGTATGTGCGGAAGTGTTATCATCGGGCGAAAAACTCCGGCGGACTGTCCTCTTTTTTCGACTGTGTGCACCCCGCTTGCACCTGTAGGACCTTGTATGGTATCGAATGAAGGCGCATGCGGCATCTGGTATCGCAATGGTATCAAAAGGGAGTAAAATTAATTTTTTAATCCATCGGATCGGAAGTTCTGCGAAAGGAATGAAGAAACACAATGAAAATTACTTCGGCCCACGGCAGCGGCGGAAAGATGACAAGCGATCTGATTCATGAAATCTTCGAAAAACACTTTTCAAATCACATATTAAATGAAATGGAAGACGCAGCAGTATTAAGCCTAACGACAAATAGAATTGCTTTTACAACGGACTCTTTTGTGGTCAACCCTGTTTTCTTTCCAGGTGGGGATATCGGTCGTCTTTGTATTTGCGGGACAGTAAACGACCTCTTAATGCGCGGTGCCGTTCCAAAATATTTATCTGCAGGCTTTATTTTGGAAGAGGGACTTGAAACAGAAAAACTTGAAAAAATCGCTCTATCCATGAAGGAAGCTGCAAATGAAGCAGGGGTCTCAATTGTAGCGGGGGACACTAAAGTCATTGAAGGCAAGGGCAGCGTTTACATTAACACGTCGGGTATTGGGCTTTTGAATGAGAACCGTGATATTAGCGCTAAAAGGACCTCAGAGGGGGATGCCGTTATTATAAGCGGGTATATGGGCAATCATCATGCTTGTATTTTGTCAAGCAGAATGGGGATTGAAAATAGTATTCAAAGCGACTGTGCACCGCTTAATGATATTGTAAACCGCCTTCTTCAAAATGATATCGACGTACATGCAATGCGGGACGTTACCCGTGGAGGGCTTGCAACCGTATTAAATGAAATAGCATCGGCTTCCTGTACACGCATTGAGCTCAGTGATACAGAATTGGCAGACGAACAAGTTACTAGCTTTTGCAACATTCTTGGGCTCGACCCTCTTTATATGGGCAATGAAGGGAAACTGGTTTTAACTGTGGAGAAAAAGGACGCTCAAAAAACGCTGGAACTGATGAAAACGTCTAACTACGGTCAAAACGCACAAATAATCGG
>JANZZB010000228.1 GCA_026419635.1 Clostridiales bacterium
CCCCTCACCTTAATAAAGAACAACACTTGTACTAAAATACATAAAAATTATGAACCCCGAAATACCATTTTGTACTTCGGGGTTTATGAACGTTCTTATTCCAAAAGGCTTCTTTTTTTCTTTCCTAAAACACTTAAAGGCAAATAGGTAAATAGTGCAAAGAAACCGATAATGGACAGAGATGTAGCAATTGTTTCTAAAATTGTTTTTTCATTTCCTATATTCCGGTTTCTGTCTCCGCCTTTTTCGCCCAAATTATTTATCGTAAGTTTACTTTTATCCGGATTGCCGTTTGTACCGGAATGAAAATCCGTTTGATTCCGGTCTGGAAATGATTGTTGTATTCCAGAACTTGTGAAAGGCATTGCAATCCACCTCGTAAAATCGGATTCTTTTATGCTGTATAAACCAAACAGAAGGACAGCGACTGCAAAAACAATCCCTATCGGCTTTGAAAGCGTATGAGGAACCCTGACTAATTTTTTCAGCATACCGGTAATAAAACTCCAATGAAGCCCAACGTGAATTCCCGTAAAAATAAGAGCGAAAGCCGCAGATGTGTAATGCACCGTTTTCCAGATCGGGCTTGAAACGAAAAATCCTGCAAAAATGGTTTTAGAAATCATAACTCCGCTAATTAGGATCAGAGTGTATGTAATAAATAGTAAACAATCCAATACATATTGAACTCTTGTCTTAAAAGGAATTGTCTTCTTAAACAAGCGCTTGGTAACGGAACTAATCCAGTCCAAGTTCAACACCTGATGAATTAGGAACAAAAAGCATATAAACAGGCCTCCTAATTCATGAAAGCTTATGCTGATGGCATGCGTATTGTACAAAAGAGCCAAGAAAATCGCCATGAAAACATCGAGTGCAATCTTCACCCAATTTTTATTTTTCACCCTAATATATTCTCCTTGCAGAAAGATCAATTCAACAATGTTTTGAAAGCCTACTTCCGATTTCCTATGATTTGGATCGTGTCCGCATAATTTTTGTCATCTGATCTTAAAGTAACCATTATGTTGGTTCCAACAGAGATATCAGAAATAGCGGCGTCGACTTTCTCAGCTTTATTATCTTCGCTCATCTGTATTTTGGAGATCTTGGTATTGTCATCTATTTTACAGACGACTTTATCCCATTTTGTAATATCATTGTTTTGAGGAGTCAGAGTATTTGAATCTCCTTGTCCGGATTGATCCTGTCCGTTCGGCTTTGACGGGGGTGTTTTTGATCCTCCTGTTTGCGCACTTTGTTGTGGATTAGCATCTGACGTAGGGTTTTTGTCCGGCTCTTTTGCATTCGAATTATCGTTTTCACCAGCAACTGCTCCGTTTCCTTGCCCTCCCGGCATACCCATCGGATTTTTAGCAATTGTTATTTCATTTTCTCCTATTTTTGTAATTACGCCGTTAAAACTCAAGTCGTTTGTTTTTTCTTGAACCTGTGTTTGATTCGTACTCTGTACTTGTTTGTTGCTTTCTTTAACTTCTTTTGCACAGCCGGCAAATAAAAAAAGTACTATAGTGCCGACAATCAATAAGCTGTTTCGATTTCCCATTCTGATGCTCCTTTCGATGTATATACATACGATAAACTACATCGATGAAAAAAATGGGAAAGGAAAATGTTATTTCTGTGAATTCTTTGTGATATTTAATAATGAATCGTATTTTATCCTTGTATCTTTTTTGACCGCTGGGATTCTTCCGCCTGCTCGAGTGACTTAAAACCAAGCTGTTTTACCGTATTTTCGATGGTTTCTTTATAGATGCTTTCACCGCGGCTTTTTTTCTCCTCGTAATATTGATAAAAAATACGTAGTGTATCTAAACTATACGTCAACAGTTCCCCTTTTGTATACGTTTCAAAAGACGTAACATAGGTAGATTCTCCAATATGTCTAATGG
>JANZZB010000229.1 GCA_026419635.1 Clostridiales bacterium
CTTCTTGAAATTGGCTCACTTAGTAGACGACAAAATCCATGCGAGAGCAACCGGACCATATTCGCTTGTTACCCAGCAGCCGCTCGGAGGAAAAGCGCAGTTTGGCGGACAGCGTTTTGGAGAAATGGAAGTCTGGGCGCTTGAAGCTTATGGTGCCGCTTATACATTACAGGAAATCTTAACTGTAAAATCGGATGATAAACGTGGAAGAAATAAAACATTCCAAGCGATCTTGAGCGGAGAAAACGTTCCGACACCCGGTGTCCCGGAATCGTTTAAAGTCCTAGTCAAGGAATTGCAATCTTTAGGACTCGACGTTAAAGTTCTTGACAAAAACATGCAGGAAATCAACCTTGCGGAAGATGACGAAGATTATACAAGAGGCGGTTTCTTTGAAGAAGAAGAATATGCATCCAATAAGGAATTAGAAGATGCCGGCTATGAAATTGAAGATGGTGATGAAGAACTCACGGAAGACGACCTGATTGCGGATATTGTCGGCGAAGACGATCTTTACGACGATGTTGATTTTAACGAAGACGAAGATATATAAATGAAAGGGGCTGCCAGGCGGTATGGAACATCAGACATTTGAAGCGATAAAAATTGGCCTTGCTTCTCCGGATGTAATAAGACAATGGTCCCATGGAGAAATAGAAAAGCCTGAAACAATCAATTACAGGACATTAAAGCCCGAACGCGGAGGATTATTCTGCGAACGCATCTTTGGACCAACCAAAGATTGGGAATGCCATTGCGGAAAATACAAAAAAAATCATCATAAAGGCAAAATATGCGAACGCTGCGGCGTTGAAATTACGAAAAAAGATGTGCGTCGTGAACGAATGGGGCACATTGAACTTGCAGCACCTGTTTCCCACATTTGGTATTTCAAAGGAACTCCGTCCCGTATGGGATTGATTCTTGATATGTCACCAAGGGTTTTGGAAAAAGTACTTTATTTCGCATCCTACGTTGTCATTGAGCCCGGCGATACGCCGCTTATGAAAAAGCAGATCCTAAACGAAAAAGAATACCGCGATATGATTGAAAAATACGAGGATTCTTTTGAAGCAAGCATGGGTGCGGAAGCAATTAAAAAGCTTCTCACGGAAATTGATCTGGAAGCTCTTTCTGAGGAACTGCGTGCAGAAGTAAAAGAAGCAACCGGACAAAAAAAGGTTCGCATTATTAAAAGGCTCGAAGTCGTTGAGGCATTTAGGCTCTCGAAGAACCGTCCGGAGTGGATGATTCTTGACGTTGTGCCGGTCATACCACCGGAACTTAGGCCAATGGTACAGCTTGACGGCGGACGGTTTGCAACAAGCGATCTAAATGATCTTTATCGTCGTGTTATTAATCGTAATAACCGCTTAAAAAAGCTTTTATCACTTGGCGCTCCCGATATAATTGTAAGAAACGAAAAGCGCATGCTGCAGGAAGCCGTTGACGCTCTCATTGATAACGGAAGACGTGGAAGAGCGGTAACGGGACCAAACAACCGAGCGCTTAAATCTCTTTCCGATATGTTAAAAGGAAAACAGGGTCGTTTCCGTCAGAACCTGCTTGGAAAACGTGTCGACTATTCCGGCCGTTCTGTTATTGTTGTTGGACCGGAATTGAAATTATATCAGTGCGGTCTGCCAAAGGAAATGGCGCTTGAGTTGTTCCAGCCTTTTGTAATGAAGAGACTCGAAGATACAAAATGTGCTTCCAACTCAAAAAATGCGAAGAAAATGATCCAGTCCATGGAAAATGAAGTGTGGGATGCACTGGATGTTGTTATTAAAGGGCATCCGGTTCTCTTAAACCGCGCACCAACGTTTCACAGACTTGGAATACAGGCTTTTGAACCGATTCTAGTAGAAGGCCGTGCATTAAAACTGCATCCTCTTGTTTGTACGGCATATAAC
>JANZZB010000230.1 GCA_026419635.1 Clostridiales bacterium
TAGGCTGGGCCATGATGGAATATTATATCGCAAATGATTTGATCGGCGCAAAGCTTGCGCCTTGCTTCGGCAACTTGATTGATGATCCTATGACAAGAATGAGCACGATTACTTGTCTTGATGAGATCCACAAGCATGAATGTGTTGGTTCGATGGCCTATGGCGACACAATCAGCCCGACAAAAGACCAAATTCGTAATCTTGCTACTACGGCTTCCTATGTCATTAATGACATTGTAATGCAGATGCATACGCCGACAGGACATGCGATCAACCCGTTGCCGGTAACGGAGGTCATCCGTATTCCGACACCGGAGGAAAATGTACAGGCTCAGATGATCGGAGCACAGCTGAAGGTCGAGGCAGAACGTCAGTATTTGATTACCGATTTTTCAAAAATTGAAGAGCGTGCTCATTTTACACTTGAAAACAGCAAAAAATTCTTTAACCGTATTTTAGACGCATTTTCCGATGTTATTGACGTTACGGATCCCTTAAAGCTGGTCTATGGCTTAAAACAGCTTGGTGCGGATAATCTCGAAAGCATGTTTTCAAACGAGACGCCAAACACCGGCAATGCGATCGACAGAAAGCCGTATATCGAAACCGGGATGTATAAAATGATCACTTCCATGATCGAAAATACCCTTGCAAAAACCGAAATGAGTGATAGCGCGTTAAAAAAACTTAATAATAAAAAAGCCGTCGTTGCATGCACGGATGTGCATCAGTACGGAAAGATGATTGTCGGAGCGGTTCTTAGAAAAGCCGGTGTAGAAGTCACGGATATCGGATGCAATGCCGATACCGACGATATCGTCAAATGCATAGCGGATAATAAACCGGATTTTATTGTCCTCAGCACGTATAACGGTCTAGCACTTTCCTATGCAAAAGATTTGAAAGCGAAAGCGGAAAAAACGGGAGTTTGGGGTTCGACGCCTATTTTCATGGGTGGAAGACTCAACGACGACGCCGGGTGCGAGGTTCCAATTGATGTAACGAAAGACTTAGAAGAAATGGGATTCTATCCGAGCGACGAAATCGAATCCTTGATTACGTTGATTGACCGTATTTTATAACCCAATAAGACAAAATAGGCTACGCGGAAGGCTTTTCAAAGAATTCTTACGCGTAGCCTAAAAATGAAGCGCAATTTTACTTATTTGAATCTCTACGTCCTCAAAACCTGTGATCTTTTTACGTATGACGAGGGTTGACATAAAACTCTGACAAATACCGGAGTTTATAACTCTTATCAAAAATTGCTTTGTGTGATAAGAGAACAATTAAATACAGAAAAATGCCGACGCAAAGCGGCGGAATGGAGCATCGTATGTCAAGGTGTGTAGTAATTCTAGGCGGAACGGGCGGAATGGGTATTTGCACTGTCAGAAATTTTTTTGAAAAAGAAAAGTGCGATATCATCACGATCTCAATGAGCCAGCCGGAAATTGATGCTGCAAATAAGGAATTCGCAAATCCAAATGGAAGTTTTACGGCTTACTATGCCAGCGTAACAGACCAGGCTGAGATTGCCCGCATTTATAAGGAAATCGACGAGAAGTACGGCAAAATTGATTGCTTAGTAAATGCTGTTGGTACTTTGATCAGTGGAAATATCGAGCAGCTATCCCTTGATGCGTTTAAGAAAATGCTTGATGTAAATCTGATCGGTGTCTATATTGCGCTGCAAGAAGCCATTCCTTATCTGAAGAAATCAAAGAGCGCATATGTTGTGAACATCTCTTCTATTTCCTCGAAGCTTGGCGGAAGCTCAATCGGTTATTCCGTTGCAAAAACGGGAGTCGATATGTTGACAAGAGAAGCGGCACGTGAACTTGCACCGTATAACATCCATGTTAACTCGATTAATCCGGGTATGACAAGAACCGGACTACAAATTAAAG
>JANZZB010000231.1 GCA_026419635.1 Clostridiales bacterium
CGTTCGGTGGGTGCTTCACCACCCGGCAACGTCTGATAATGGTACAAAGACATGGTGACCCCGATTTTTAGATGCGGACAGGCAACTTTCATAGAGTCGCGGGCTTTTTCGTGAGCTTTCATGATGAGCAGGTCGCCTTCCTGCGTACGTCCCGAGAGGAAAATATGAATGTTGCGTGGATCCATGCCGCCAAAAATCTTGGACAGCTTTCCCATGCGTTCACGCATAAAAGTTTCCATGTCGGTATTCAGTCCAACCTGCACATTTCTCGTTCTCTCCTGTGCAATTTTAGCGATTTGCAGACCCATGTTTGCTTCATTGATGGTGCAGACATATTCCATAAGGCTGCCAAGCTCGCCTGCCACATAAGCGCAATATTTTGCGAAAGCGTCCACAGTTTTTTCGTTCTCCCAGCCACCTTCCTCAATCAGCCATTTCGGCGAAGAGAAATGATGCATGGTCACAATTGGTACAACGCCTTTGTTGTGACAATACTGCAAAACATCCCTGTAGTGCTGGATTTCCTCCGAAGAGAAGCTGCCTTTTTCCGGCTCTATTCTTGCCCATTCGATTGAGAAACGGTATGCGTTAAGCCCCGCGCCGGCAAGCAAATCAATATCCTCTTTATAACGGTTATAATGGTCAACAGATTGCAGCGAAGGTTCTTTAAACATCAATCCCGGCACTTGCTCAATCGCCCAGAAATCGCTTTGTGTATTGTTGCCTTCTACCTGATGCGCCGCTGTCGAAGCGCCAATCAAAAAATCTTTAAGAAATTTACTCATATCAATCGATCCTTTCATTTATTTATAATCCTCAATACGCCATTCATCATGCCAACGTATAATCGGCTTGTCGTTTTGCCATTCAATGGGGAGCCATACATAACGTGAAATAGAAGTATTGACCATATGAATTTGTTCTTTCTCCGGCAATTTTACTGCAGTTTTTGGGCTCCTATCCGGTTTTGTGATATTTTCGTGTTTTCCGCTGGACATGGCTCTTTCAATTAATTTATAATATTTTTTACTGAACCATTTGCCAAATACTGTTGGTTTCCATCGGTCAGCCATTGCAATGTATAAATTTTTATCAGGCACCTTTAACACACAAGTAATCTGACTGTAAAAAGTGGTGCCGTTATCCCCAACGCAAGGGTCACCTAAATCTTGGTACTTGCCATGCCAGTCGTCGAAAATGCAAACTTGGCTTGGATTGGGATAGTAGCCGCTGGTACCGCTGGTGAACAGATATTGCTTTCCGTTCCGTTCAAACCATGTTGGTGCTTCTCGGCTAAATGGCGGGTGCAAGTCCATGTAGTGTTCGGAAAATTCACCGCTGACTTCGGTATATGTATCTGACAGTGTAGCTGTCACTAATTCAAAATGCGGGCGATCAAAGATGATATATGCTTTTTTTGATTTTTCATCAATAGCTAATGTAAAATCTCCAGTATTCATGTTCAATGGTTTATAGATTTTGTGTACGAAGTAATAGGGGCCTAAAAAGTTGTCCGATTGCAGTACGCTCATGAACTGGTTGATAGGACCGCACATTATTTTTAGCCAAGCTATATATTTTCCGGTTTTTTCACAGTAAATAATGTGTGGGCGGTCCATACAATAAGTAGGATGCAAAGGACTGGAAAGGTCGTTTGGTTGAGGAGGGATAATTAAACCTTTGTCTTCCCAGTTATACAAATCCTTTGAAGCGTAACACCGCACGCCCCAGTGCCAGATCTTGTTGAACGGCCCGCCTTTTGTTTTTTCTTTGTTTTCACCATACCAGTAATACATTTTGTCTTTTTTACTATAAAATACGGAAAAGCCATGCGCTTGAATAGGCTTGCCATTAGTATCAAGCCATTTTTCTCCC
>JANZZB010000232.1 GCA_026419635.1 Clostridiales bacterium
CCCGTCCTCATCCGAGAAATCCTCTTTCGCATACAAGACGTCTTTTTGCTTCATAATTTCATATAAGCGCGGATTGCCCATAATAACCGTGTCAAGTACCGTAAACTCATCAAAAGCGTAGTGGTCTTGTTTTAACACGGACATACGGGCTTGTTTTGCAATTGAAACTTCACCGCTGGACGCTTCTATCTCACCGGATAGTATTTTTAAAAAAGTAGATTTTCCTGCTCCGTTTGCCCCAATAATTCCATAGCAATTGCCCGGAGTAAACATCAGGTTCACATTTGAAAACAAATCAGAACCGTTAAAATTTAAGCTTACATTAGAAACGTTGATCATTTTTACCTCTATTTGAAATTTAATTTTTACGAGAAAAAACATTTGTTTTCGATTATTTGTTGATTATATCCTGTAACCTTTGATCTTTCAAGGGTTTCGGATTATTTACCGATTTAAACTTTTTTGTTTTGTGCATATTTAATATATTTGTGCACTACCTATGCTTATAATTAAATATTTATGCTTATTTGATGTTGTGCCCTTTCGAAAGTCTAGGATGCAAGGAACAAAAGATTGAATCGATCATTCTTAATAAAAAAAGCGAATCATCTTTTTTTGGATGATTCGCTTTATCTATCATAAGAAAACGATTCTTAATTCAAACCAAGCTCTTTTCTCTTTTTAAGAATATGAGCCTCGATATCTCCGGCCACTTGAACGGGGTCGTCGCCAAGGGCCACTTTCCCGCCGGTAAGAGATTCAACCTCTTCAGTAAGCAGTTTTACAAGTTTCGGAGCACCTGTGATAAAAGGCGTCGGTGATAAATGGGTATAAGCACCGTATGCTACGGCAAAAACTCCGTCAATCGTCGCTTTTTGTTCCATCCATTCCGGTGCAGTTACGGCAATCGGCAGCTGTGGGATGTCAACATTAAGAAAGTCTGCCAATGCGGTTACAAGCATAGAGATTCTTCCTGTATCGGTGCAGGTTCCGAAGCTGAGCACGGGTGGAATTTTTAGCATGCCGCAGACTTCTTTTAGCCCCGAACCGGCCAAATTCTGAGCTTGTAAATCGCAAAGTCCAGCTACTTCAAGCGCATGATTTCCGCAGCCGCAGCTAACGACGAGGATATCCCTCTTTATTAATTCTTTGACAAGCTCAATTGTATTCCAGTCCTGCGGACCGTTTCTTAACGTGGAGCAGCTTGCAAGGGCGACGACTCCTTTGATTTTTCCCGATTTGATCACGTCAACAAGTGGATCAAGCTTATTGCCGATTGCTCCTAAAACTGCCTCGGTGGAAAATCCGGCGACCGCCTTTTGAACTTTCTTTGGGATGACAGCATTAATTTTGCCATGGCGCTTAACAAAATTTTCAATCGCAAGATCGATCAGATGATCTACCATTTTATCCACATCCTGTGGATGGTAGGGCATAGCTTCTGTTAAACCGGGCACGCCTATAATCGTGCTGACGCTGACAAGCGTTACCTGATATTTCTCCGCATACTGATCAATAGCGGGAGGTGAACAGTTCTCCTCCATTGCAAATACATCTACGGTACCCGTTGCCAGTAATGGCTCAATGGTAAGCCAGTCGCCCATTAATCCGGTAAAAACATCGTCAACAGGAAACCGCTGCAAAAGTTCCTGACCCGTTTCAATGGACCCAACAATATGCAGACCCATGGCGCCTGCTTCCTTTGCACGCTTCTGAATCTCCTCAGTTTTAGCCTTTTGCAGCGTTGCGACCCCGACCCAGGGCTGGTGACCGTTGAAAACGATGTTCACATAATCGGCGTCCATGATACCCAAATCTGTATTAACTT
>JANZZB010000233.1 GCA_026419635.1 Clostridiales bacterium
AAACAACTACTGATGCAATCGGATACCTTTTTTTCAAAATACGAAGCATATCCCGGACCGCGGCTCCCGTAGGTGAAGTAACCAGTGCAATTTTTAACGGAAAACGCGGCAGAGCCTTTTTATATTCTGGATTAAACAGCCCCTCTAGTCTGAGTTTTTCTTTTAGCTGTTCAAATGCTATGTAAAGCGCGCCGACGCCGTCAGGCTGCATTTCCTCTATATAAAGCTGATATTGCCCACTTTTAGGAAAAACACCGATCCTGCCGCGGGCTATAACCTTCATCCCATTTTCAGGTCTGAATTTTAATTTCATCGCGTCATATCGAAACATCGCACAACTAAGAGTCGAACCTTCATCCTTTAAGGTAAGGTAATGGTGGCCGGATGTATGCAGTTTATAATTGGATATTTCTCCGCGAACATAGATACAGGATAGTTCGGGATCAAGTTCAAAAAGCGCTTTTATACGCATATTAATTTCGGTTACGGAATAGACGTTATTCAGGTTCATTCAATATTCCACCATACGTCTTCAGATTCTTTTTATATATTATTATAAAAAGGTGTCCATATTTACGGACGATAACACAAGGGTAATTAGTCAATAAAATTCATAACAATCTCTTTTGAAAAATAATAATTTATTTAAATTATCCCAATTTCTTCGCAGCAAGATATGCTATACCCAACGCATTGTCTCCGGAATATTCAGGCGATGCAAATATCGTTCCGAATTGAGATAACTCCGATCGAATTATTGTGTTTGCCATTACGCCTCCAGAGCAAAGAATCGGGAGCCGATATTGCTTAATGGCTCTCTCTGTCGCGTTCATAACAGCATTTGATACCGTTTTGATGGTAAAATAGGCAATTTCGCTAGCAGGGGTATTCTTTGCAATCAGCTCAGTCACTTTGTTTTCTATTCCGGATAAAGAAAAATACAAACCATCGGCTTTAGGCCGCATACTGGTTTTAAGAGATGCGTTATTTGACATACTATCCAACTCTGCACCCGACGGAAACAGTAAACCGAGTGAAACCCCTGCGCGATCCAAAAGCTGCCCGGCAGCAAGGTCGCTTGTCCCTCCAATAACGGACACATCAAAAAAGTGGTCAGAATCCGACTTAACGTAAAGAAGTTCACTTGTTCCACCCGATAGATGCCATGCAAGAAATTCTGCATTTAACAAGTCTTCCCTCTCAGCCGAAAGTGCCGCAGCGGCAAGATGTCCTTCCTGGTGAGAAAAGGTAAAAAACGGAACATGGAGCGCCTGTGAAATCATTTCCCCCGCGGATAATCCAGCAAGAAAACAGGGCATATACGAATTTATTACTCGACGCGGCGCATAAGAAGCTCCAATTGCAGAAAATCCCTTATACTTTTCAAAAACCGATTCTGTAATTTCATGTAAAGATTTAACGTGCAAAAAAAGTGCATCATTTTGTCTTAAACCGCGCTGCCCCTTTTCAACACTCAACAGCCGGCCATTTGAATAATTTTCTGAGTCCTTATGATAAACCGCGACAGACGTTTTATAATTACTTGTATCAAAGCCAAGGACCGCACCGTTCATTTAGGGCGTTCCTCACGATAAAATGTCCCGAGTACACCATTGATAAACGTAGCTGCCTCAGGAGAATCATATTCTTTTGCTAGTTCCACCGCTTCGTTGATCGATGCTGAATCCGGAATATCCGGCATATATAGCATTTCATACATAGATATCCTCATAATGCTCGTCGAGATTCGGGATATCCGGTTACAATTCCATCCTTTTGTATATTTCTCAATATATG
>JANZZB010000234.1:0-1393 GCA_026419635.1 Clostridiales bacterium
TTTCGAAAGTAGAAGTTTTTACAAAGAATGAAGTGAATGATTCGGGCAGCCATTTGAAAATTTCAGGCGGTAAAGTGACGGAACATATTGAAGCGGGATGCCCGCCCGGAACTACAATTGTCGTACGCGATATTTTTTATAATACACCGGCGCGTATGAAATTCCTTAAAAAGGATGCAACGGAGGGCGGATACACTGCTGAGGTTGTTGAGCATATTGCACTTTCAAAACCGGACATATCGATTAAACTTATTAAAGATCATAAGACACTTTTTCAAACACCCGGAGACCGTTCCCTGAAATCGGCGATTTACGCTGTTTGCGGGAAAGAATTTACATCAACACTGGTTTCAATAAATAGCAGTATTGGCAATACGGAGATATCCGGGTATGTGTCAAAACCAGCTGATTCACGCGGTAACCGCAGCATGCAGATGTTTTTCGTAAACGGACGTCATGTTAAATCAAAGCTGTTACAGGCCGCTCTTGAAGGTGCATATAAAAACAGATTGCTTACCGGTCGATATCCATCCTGTGTTATAAACATAAAAATTCCTTTTTCCGCGGTTGACGTAAACGTTCATCCTGCAAAAACGGAAATTAAATTTTCGGACGAACACCGCGTTTTTGAAACGGTTTATACTTCGGTAAAAACAGCCCTTGACTCTCTTGCGGAGCGCCCTGAGATTGTGCTAAGAAAGACTATTCCGTCCCTGACACCCGATACTTCACAATATAACACGGCAAAATTGCCGGAAAAGCCTTTGGAATTGACAAAGGAAATGCCTGCTGTAAATAAAAAGGTAACAGATGTCACTTTAAGCCTGGAAGAACCATTAAAAGAGGTACAGGGAACAAAACAAGAGACAGTAACAAGGCCGCTTATCATTACAGCTCCTGAGCGAGATCAAAATCCCAGCCTGAATGCGCCGGAATTGATATCATATTCCGCAGATGTTTTTTATGAACTGCCGGAATTAAAGACAAATCACTCGGACTTTACCGGTTCACTTTTCGCTACAAAAAGTGAAGCCGCAGAAGAATTGAAAATTGAAGAAAAAAAGCCAGATGGAAAGCAACTAGACGAGTCTTTCCAGATGATCGGAGAAATCTTTTATACATACATTTTGGTTGAGGATCAGGACGGTCTCTTAATTATTGATAAACACGCAGCACATGAACGAATTATTTTTGATGAACTGAAAATCGGAGAAATCAATATGCAGCCGCAGCTTTTGCTTACACCGGAGGTTATTAGTGTCAACGGTCTGGAATCTGAAATCATCCGGGAACATATACACGATTTTAATAAAATTGGCTTTGATATGGATGAGTTTGGTGAAAATAGTTTTATAATAAGGCAGATTCCGCCGTATACCGATCCCGGCGATAC
>JANZZB010000234.1:1403-1760 GCA_026419635.1 Clostridiales bacterium
AGATTCGGACTGGATCTCTTCGATGAGCTTCTGCATTCCGTATCATGTAAGGCGGCAGTTAAGGCTGGCAGCCGGATGCAGCATAATGAACTTTTTGCTATTGCCCGAAGAGTAGTAGAAACACCGTCTCTGCAATTTTGCCCTCATGGGAGACCGGTTGCCGTAAGACTCAGTAAAGCACAGCTTGAAAAACAGTTTTTTAGGATTGTTTAATATCGTTATCTCAGATAACCTGAACTGGAGTGAGTGGATTGAGCGGGGGAAAACCCGATCTGATCTGTATAATGGGCCCGACGGCATCGGGGAAAACGGCGTTGTCCATTGCGATTGCGAAAGAGATTTCCGGCGAAATTGTTT
>JANZZB010000235.1 GCA_026419635.1 Clostridiales bacterium
GTGTATAAGAGACAGGAATAGTCTCGCTTGATGAGATTACTGATAATTGTGCTCCTGGAACAAAAGAGAAAGTTGAAGCAGCTAAAGAAAAGATCATTTCCGGCGAATTGAAAATTTTTGCGGGTCCATTGAAAGACAATAAGGGCAACGTTAAAGTTGCTGCAGGCTCGACAATGACGGATCAGGAACTTAGAAACGACGACTGGTTTGTAGAGGGCGTTATAGGCACTGTTCCGAAATAAATTGGTTTTTTCTAAAAATACGCGATCATGTGGAATGAAATTTCACACGATCGCGGTTTTGCAAAAGAGTGGAGGGGCGGCAATGAGCGACGCCTATATTGAACTTAAAGGAATTACAAAATCGTTCGGGCCCGTAATAGCAAATAATAATGTTAATTTTTTGGTCAAAAAAGGAGAAATCCATGCAATTTTAGGGGAAAACGGCTCAGGAAAGAGCACTTTAATGAATATGCTGTCTGGGATTTATCAGCCTGACAGCGGTTCAATCATCATCGATGGACATGAAGTTGTATTTCATTCCCCAAAAGATTCCATCAACGCAAAAATCGGAATGGTGCATCAGCATTTTAAGCTGGTTGACGTTTTAACGGCCAAGGAGAATATTGTCCTCGGCAGACATGGAACAGCGCTTATCAAAGGTAAGCAGCTGACCGAAGAAATCTATAAAATTGAAAAAAAGTACGGGTTGATTGTAAACCCGGATAAAAAAATATATAAAATGTCGGTCAGTGAAAAGCAAACCGTAGAAATATTAAAAGTGCTTTACCGAGGCGCAAATGTTTTGATACTGGATGAACCGACAGCGGTATTGACCCCGCAGGAAATCAAAACTCTGTTTTCTATTCTTCGCAATATGAAAGAGGAAGGCAACTGCATTATCATCATTACCCATAAATTAAATGAAGTAATGGAGATATCCGACTGCGTTACGGTGCTTCGGCGGGGAGAAAGCGTTGCGACATTAAAAACATCGGATACGAATGTACAGGAATTAACAGAACTGATGGTTGGGCGTCCGGTTTCGCTTGAAATAGAGCGTCCGGAAGTGCCTGATAAAGAACGGCAAACACTTCTGGAAGTGAAGAACCTAACAGTTCCCGGTGAAAATGAAATATCATCGGTAAATGATCTTTCCTTTACACTCTATTCCGGTGAAATTTTGGGTATTGCCGGTATTGCAGGCAGCGGGCAAAAAGAACTTTGTGAAACAATAGCCGGATTGATGCGGCCAACTTCCGGTGATGTGTTCTTCCGAGGCGAAGACATTACCCACGCAAATCCGCGGGAAATTATAAACAGAGGTATCAGCATGAGTTTTATTCCGGAAGACAGGCTTGGGATGGGACTTGTGGGAGACATGGATATTGTAGACAATGTGTTATTAAAGACATATCAAAATACTCATAGTATATTTATTGACAGACAAGAAGGCCGGAAAAAGGCCGAGGAGATCATTCAAAAATTTGATATACAGACACCTTCTGTCTTTCATCAGGTCAAAAAGTTGTCCGGCGGAAATATTCAAAAAGTACTATTGGGGCGTGAAATCGGCTTAGACCCGCAACTTCTGATAACGGCATACCCCGTAAGAGGACTCGATATCGGAGCGTCCTACAATATATATGATGTGCTAAACGAACAGAAAAAGAAAGGTGTAGGAATTCTTTTTATCGGTGAAGATCTGGATGTACTCCTTTCGATCAGCGACCGGATTCTAGTGCTGTCAGA
>JANZZB010000023.1 GCA_026419635.1 Clostridiales bacterium
CACTGANGTGTTGCACTTAACTTGACAATTCGCCGTCCCCAGCAAATCATGATTTGTTGGGGTGGGCCAGAGGACACGTTGGACAAAATCTTTAGATTTTGTCCGCACCTGGGGAAGTATCGAGGGGGAACCCAATTCCCTCTCGAAAGCTGTCGACTTTATCGACAGCATCAAAGAAAATGCAGGGCAAATGCCCTGCATTTTTTTATTTAAATATTTTTATGTCGCGGAGGCTGTAAATGTTGGCTCTAAGGTCAGAGGAATACAGCAGATAAACGTTTTGCCGGGAGATACTTTCAGTTCCGAGCCGTTTGATAGATAAAACAATATAGGCGACGTGGCACTACGCTTTTTCCAGATAATGGGGAAATATTTTCCGTCACAAGCGTAGTATCCGCTTCCGGTTCCTGTCGTATCTATCTCAATCAAATGGAGCGGATTTTTTTTTACCGATGTTGTTTTCATTTTTAATATAAATACGTTTTTGACACGAATTTGTTCGTTGTACTCGGCATCCATGTGTGGTTTTCCGAATTGAAAGCGAAGGTAAGTCTTCGTACTTTGGTCATATTCAAACCAAGGGTTGGTGTTTTTCGAATAGCGAATGTCAATCTTATTGGCGTCTTTACCGGATCGTGCAGAATGGCTTTCGGAGAATGAAAAGGCGGATTTTGGATTTGAAACAGTCAAATCACGTTTAAGTAATGTAAGAGCCTTCTCAATCCGTTGTCCTGTCGTAAACACTGTGTGCTCTAAAGGATATGTCTTTTTTCGTTCTGCATCTCTGTAATAAAGAGTGCCATCCCAAATGGACTGAATTCCGTCGAGATTAATGATATCGTGTTTTGATATTTTGCTGTAAGCCGGTACACTGCCTCCGAAATGAAGGTAAACCGCTCGATATCCTTGCGCAATTTCCATATAGTACGGACGTGCGCTACGTATCGACCCTATACGTTCGACTTGGGAAGGATCCTGAAAAATTGCAAGTAAACGTGTAATATTTCCCTCCGCAAGCATTTCATAAATTATGTCTGCTTTCGAAATTCCATACTGCGGCAACGAAGCTTTTATATTGTTAATCATAATGGAAATCGGCATACGATGAACTTTTGCATCCGAAACTCCGTCCTTCAGGCCTGTAAGAGGATTATAAGGAGCATTCGGGTTTCTCGCGGTTTGTCCGGGTGTTTGTTTTAATCCAGAGGGTTCCTTAGATGTGCCGGGTAAATCTGTACTGACAGAACAACCAAATAAAGCGATTAATAAAGCGAGTGTAAGGAAAAGCTTAGTACAGCGTTTCATAACATTCCTCTCTGATCATCTTATTTCGCTTCATTATAATCCTTTAATAAGTCGAATAAAATTGCATTATAAATCTTTTCTGCATGTTTATTAAAGTTTCGTTCAAGCAGCAACGCCTGTTCTTGGCTACCAACCATCATGCGTACAGATAAGATATCATCTTCGCCGTCGCTGATGGAGAGAGTTACATTTAACGTGTTTTTTTCATTTTCTTCAATGGAAGTACGGATTCCCGCATTGCGTCTGAGCTTCCGAATAACACGGATCGCCGAGTGCTGGGCTCGTTCACGTACAGAAGCTTTAAGCTGCTTTTCAAAAATTTTAGCAGCTTCAACCCCTTTTTTTGTAATCAGGAACTCTTCTTCTTTGTCACCGGTAATTCGGTCAATATGCCCTGTATCGATTAACTCCTGAAAGGCTTCAGCAAATTCAAGATAGCCAAACGCGTCATCTATCAGGCAAATATCGATTAATGAAGCTTCCGAAACGGGAAAATCAATAAAAGACATTGCATATAGTATTAAAAATTTAATTTCTTTTTTTTCTCTGATAAAACCAAAACCTGGCAAATAGAATCACCTCAACCTGATTGCAAATTAAATAATGCCTGCTGAACAACTCGAAAATGACGCCGCAGAGCGGCTTAAAGGTCATTTTTCAGTTGTTCAGATGCAAGGTTTTCGCGCCTTGTTTCGTAAAAACCTTGCATTTAGAATTTGAAACAGTGGTTTCAAATTCTAATAGGCAGTCATTCAATGTATCTGAAGCGGCAAAACGAACTTGTTTTGCTACCCATAGTTCGTAAAATGCGGACTATGGGCAAGCGACTAGAAAATCGCATTTGTTCAGTGGACATTATACAAATTATCTTTCATAATATCATAATTAAGGCTTACAGGCAAATGTTAGAAATATTTGCAAAAATAAAAAATAAAATGCAGTAACAGCTTAAAAATTCGAACATAGTATAGAGAGGGTGATATTTATGGATGATTTTGATACACCGATTATTGAAGAAAAAAGTATTCAGGATGAAATGCTGTATAACGACATAAAAGTTTTGCGTTATTCTATTTTTTATCCGATTTTGACGGGCAAAGAGGAAACACTGCGAATTAACGCGTTTTACTTGAGCCGAATAAAACGAATGGAACGTTTTATAAGAACCCGGCTTTACAAAGAGACGGTATCCCGTTATAAAAAAAGCGTTAATCGTCAGATTCCTTTTTTTGAAACACAGGTTACCTCTGACTTTTGCACATCCAGCATTACGGATACGTTTTTTTCGGTATATGAAGACAGCTATGAATATTTAGGAGGGGCAAATGGTCAAAATGAACGGACTGCGCAGACATGGTTTATTAAAAGGGAGAAGAAACTGCGCTTAAGTGATTTTTTCAGACGGGGAACTCATTGGAGAAATACAATATTCAATTTCATTTCGGATACCATCCGCAAACAGTTAGAGGACGGAGAAGATACTTATTTTGACAATTGGGAACTACTTATCAGACGTTATTTTAATCAGAATAATTATTATTTGACGGAGGAGGGATTCGCCGTATTTTATCAGGAGACGACAATCGCACCCCATTCCTCAGGAGTGATTGTTTTTACAGTTCCATATGATATTTTTACAGGGGGGTTGCTATTCGATCTGCTAACTAGTTCTTAAAATTGGGAAAAGTGGTCCGCTTGCTTTTGTTTTCATTCAGAAATTGCGGCTATGCCGCAATTTCTGAATGAAATATCTCATTAAACGTGATTGCTTTGCATTAAAAGTATAAATGTAGTAGAATATTTTAGAAATAGGCGTCTAATAGTTTTATTACGATCGGGGACGAGCCATAGGATCAATTGCGTTTATTGAGAAATTTACATGAGCAGAGGTGTTTTCATGAGATTTTTACCGACAGATTACATAATTATGGTTGTTTATATGGTCGTAGTTATTGCACTCGGTGTATATGTATCTAACCAAGGTGGAAATTTGCGAAATATGACAGTTGCCAACCGGAAAGTTGGACTATACTCACTTGCTTCCTCCTTTATTGCTACAGAGTGGGGAGCCGTCAGTCTTTTTATGCAAAATAACACGGGAAACCCGCAAGCTTTCCGAAATTTGATCATTGCATGGTCCCTTACGTTTGCCTTTTTGATTATTGGATTTACAGGTTTATCAACAATACTGCCGCGCCGAAAAAAAGCAATTACGGCTGGTGAACTTATAGGTCTAAGCTACGGTAAAACTGCTAGAATTATTTTTGGCGTTTTAATGTCTTTTGTATATTTATTGCTTTTAGCTATGCTGCTTAAAAGTTTTAGCGCTGTGTTTGGCGTTTTCTTCGGGACAAGCCCGGCATTTTTAATGGTTATGATGGTATTTGTTACTGCTCTATATACCATTTCCGGCGGTATGTGGTCTGTCGTCCTGACGAATTATGTTCAGCTCATGATTTTCGGACTGATCGTTCCAATAACCGCTCTTTTTTCTGTTAAGGCTGTGGGAGGATTTGAACAATTATTTCAAAGTCTATCACAGGCAAGTGCAAAGGCATTATCTTATCCTGAATCATTTTTATCTAATACGGGATTTGCCGCGGGGCTTGTTAAATTTCTTATTTTTTTGTGCATTGCAGTCTGTTTTCCTTCTATATATACAAAAAACCTATCTGCAAATTCAACAAAAACAGCTTATAAAGGCTTCTTAATCGGGTCATTATCTTTACTCAGCTGTACGGTTTTTACTATTATTATTGCGGCTTCGTCAGCAGTTTTGAACCCACATGTAAAAGGTGCAGCAGGCTTTGCTAAAACAATTCTTGCAGCATCTCCGAAAGGTTTATTGGGATTTGTGATTATCGCAGCCATGGGTATATTTATGTCTGTGTGCTCGAGCTTTTTCTTGGCAATTGGGAGTTTGTTTTCTGTAGATATTATAGGTCAGCTCAAAAAAGAACAATTAAATGATCGGACGGGAATTTCTTTGCTTCGGGCGGGAATAATAATATCCGCTGTTTTTTCTATTATTATTGGATACAATTTTGATTATATTGAAACATTGTTTGAAATTTTGGCTATTATAACGGTATCCGGAAGTGCTGCGTGCATACTATTTGGCCTTTATTGGAAAAAGGCAGACAAAGCGGGTGCGATTGGCTCCTTTGCCGCAGGAGGGCTTTTCTATATAGTTTCGGACCTTTGCTTCCGAGCGGGGCGCAGTGTGTTATACGGAGGTTCGATCGCAGCATCCTTTTTAGCAATGATTCTTTTATCTTACATTTATCAAAAAAAGAAAAAAACAAAAGAGGAACCTCCAAAGGGGATGGAAGCGAAGCAATAAGATCGGATGTTGAAAGGAAATGTTGCAATATGAATTTTAATATGTTTTGCGAATTTACTATTGGATTTGCATTTGGTTCGTTTATTTACGTGTATTTTTTTATTATATTAAAAGCGTTTCCGGAAATGGTACGGATGCTAAAAGACCTTACGATTCCTGAAAGCTGGAAATAAAGGGGAAGAGAAATGTTTTCAACAACAATGTGGGTTGCCGCTTTAATCGGTTTCTTTTTTACAGCACTCTGTGTAAAATTTATTAATTACATAGCAAAAATTTCTGATTTTGAGGATGAATTGGAGTCTTAAGATGCGTAAAAAGTGCTTAATTGTTCTTGCTTCCTTGTTTACTTTACTTTTTGGCTGTTCTTCAAAAAACGAAACATACAGCAGAGATTTTTTTACTATGGATACAGTCATTAATATCACGGTTTATTCGAACTCGGAAGGAGAAGCAAAGGCTGCACTTGACGCGGCTGAAAAAGAATTCTTTCGGATATCCGCGCTGAGCGACCGTTTTTCCGATAAGAGTGATTTGAGCAAGGTTAATAAGAATGCGGGCAAGCAAGCAATTAAAGTGTCGGACGATGTTTTTCGTATGATTGACGACTCCATATCCTGGGCAAAACGTACAAACGGAGCATTTGATATTGCGGTTGGACCGTTAATGGACTTATGGGGTATTGAAAAAGGTATTAACATACCTCCTGAAAAAGACAAAATTAATGAAGCATTGAAAATATGCGGATATCAAAACGTTGTAATAAATAAAAAAGAAAAGACCGTTTTTCTAAAACAAAAAGATATGATCCTTGATTTGGGCGGAATTGCAAAAGGGTATGCAACAGACTGCGCGGCTACAGTTCTTAAAAAAATGGGAGTAAAAAACGCAATTATTAACGCAGGCGGGAATGTTTATACAATCGGCGGAAAAACAGACGGTTCCCCTTTTCGTGTCGGCATTCAAGATCCAAGAAATCAGCAGGGTATTTTGGCCGTTATTCCTTTATCCGATAAAGCTGCTGTGTCTTCCGGCGATTATGAAAGATATTATATCTATAACGGGGTACGGTATCATCATATTCTGGACCCGGCTACCGGATTTCCGGCCAGAAAGTGTATTGCAACGACAATTATCGGAAACTCAGCTGAGATTGCAGATATCTTATCCACATCTTTATTTGTTATGGGACCGGAAAAGGGGCTGCAGTTTGCAAATTCTCTAACGGAAATTGACGGAGTTTTGTTTGTAACAGAGGATAAAACAATTACGGCTACAAGTAAGATAAAAGAAAAACTTGAGATGGATAAAACCAGCGGATATCAATTAAAATAGTAAAAAACAAGACCGTGATTTTATCACGGTCTTATCATTTATTTGTAATATTTTATTGGCCCCAGCTGTCGAGATATTTCATTTGTACCTCGGTTAATGAGTCAAAAGCAACAGAAAGGGATTTTAATTTCGCATTTGCTACAAACCGGTCAATTTCTTCGGGAACATCCAATACTTTGTTTTTTAGCGTATTTGAATGTTCGGCAAGATATTTTGCAGACAAAGCCTGAAGCGCAAAGCTCATATCCATAATTTCAGCCGGGTGGCCGTCGCCCGCAGCCAGATTGACGAGCCGGCCTTCTCCGATTAAATTCAGGGTATTCCCGTCTTTTAGTGTGTATCCAATAATATTATTACGTCTTTCGCGTTTTGAAACGCAGATATCTTCAAGGTCCGAGCGGGATACTTCCACGTCGAAATGCCCTGCGTTACATAAAATTGCCCCGTCTTTCATCAGAGGGAAATGCTCTTTCGTAATGACATCTCGGCAGCCGGTGACCGTAATAAAGAAATCGCCTATTTTAGCAGCTTCAGACATCGGCATGACAGTAAATCCATCCATGTATGCTTCGAGTGCCTTTACCGGGTCAATTTCAGTAATGACGACTTTTGCGCCAAACCCTTTGCCGCGCATTGCAACTCCTTTTCCGCACCAGCCATATCCCGCTACAACGACAGTTTTTCCTGCAACAATCAGATTTGTTGTACGGTTGATGCCGTCCCAAACAGATTGACCGGTTCCGTAACGATTGTCAAATAGATATTTGCACATTGCATTATTAACAGCTATCATGGGAAACGATAATGCGCCTTCTTTTTCCATCGCCTGAAGCCGGAGGATGCCGGTCGTGGTCTCTTCACAGCCGCCGCGGACATTTTTCATAAGATCACGTCGTTTGGTATGAAGCAAGGAGATAAGATCCCCGCCATCATCAATGATAATGTCAGGGCAACTTAAAAGCGCGGCTTCGATGTGGCTTTCATACTCCGAAGCACTCGCTCCGTGGAAACCGAACACCTCGACGTTTTGATAAGTGGCAAGCCCGGCGGCAACATCGTCCTGGGTTGACAATGGGTTCGATCCTGTCGCAAAGACTTGGGCACCGCCTGAAGCGAGTACGGTTACAAGATAGGCGGTTTTTGCTTCCAAATGCACCGATACAGTCATTTTCAGTCCGGAAAAAGGCTTTGTTTTTAAAAACTCCGTTTCTAAAGATCGTAAAATCGGCATATTGCTTTTTACCCAGTCAATTTTTCTAAGTCCGGAAGCGGCAGCCGACGGGTCTTTTATGAATGACACTATTGCACATCCTTTTCAGCTATGTTTTTGATAATTTCTGCAATTAAATTCGAAAAATGGTCTGCAACACGTTTTGAAGTCTCCAGTACCTCAATATGATTGAGTTCACGGTCGATTATTCCGGCAGCCATGTTTGTAATACATGAAATTGCTAATACACTCATTCCCGTGTGGCGAGCAGCAACGGCCTCCGGTACGGTAGACATCCCGACTGCGTCCGCTCCAAGTTTTGAAAAAACCCGGATTTCCGCAGGCGTTTCATATTGCGCACCGGGAGCATACGCGTAAATCCCTTCGTTGAGTTTAATTCCGGTTGATTTGGATGCCTTTCGCGCCAATTCGAAAAGTTGCCTTGAATAAGCATAGGTCATGTCCGGAAAACGAGGACCAAACTCTTCTAAATTTTCACCCCATAGCGCAGGAGGAGCCAAAAAACCGATGTGATCGGTAATCATCATTAAAGCGCCCTCTGAAAAATCCGGGTTAATACCTCCTGCCGCGTTCGTTAAAATAATGTCTTTGATTCCGAGAGTATGAAACACCCGAACAGGCAGTACTACGTCAAGCACATCATATCCCTCATAGGAATGGAACCGTCCCTGCATAGCTAGAATACGACAGCCGTTTAGATCACCTGCGATTAATCTGCCTTCATGGCCAGGAGCAGTTGATTGTGCGAAACCGGGAATATCGGAATAAGGTATGCTCTCGGTGTTGACGAGCGTATCGGCAAGCGGACCAAGCCCGGAGCCGAGAACAACCGCAATTTTAGGTATTTGCTTCAGATGACTTCTTATATATTCAGATGCTGATGAAATGTTTTGCCTGTGTTTTTTAATACGATCCATCGCAAATACTCCTTTGTTTTAATTTTCAGGCGAAAGAACAAAACGGTATAAATATCATCTTTCCGGCTGTCCCGAAAAGGGGCGAAAAAAGGATAGAAAATCCCGGTATAATACCTGCTTTTGCAGGTGTTATACCATAGCCGCAAAGCGGTTATGGTATAATGTCCAACTTCGGCGGTTTCCGCAGAGCGGAGAGCCGAAGGGACATAAAATCCGGTATAATAACCGCTTTGCGGTTATTATACCATAACACAACAGTGACGTATAGGAAACAATGGAAGATTCACGTTTTATGGAAATCCCTTTTTTAACTTTTGTAATGAGTATCTTTTTGTTTGGAAGTATGTTATTATAAATTAAATTATTTAAAAATTGGATAAAAAGAGGAAAAAACAACGTATAATTATAGAGGTGTAAAAAAATGGATTTGACATTCTTGGGTGCGGCTCATGAAGTAACCGGAAGCTGCTTCTACTTAGAGGCATGCGGTAAAAAAATGCTGATTGACTGTGGTATGATTCAAGGGCATGACGTGAAGGAAGAACAGGAAAATCTGGGAATTAACGCTTCACAAATCGACTATGTTTTTTTGACGCATGCGCATATTGACCATACCGGCAGAATGCCTCTTTTATCAAAAAGAGGATTCCATGGCGAGGTATACGCAACCAGCGCTACATGCGACCTCTGCGAGATCATGCTTCGTGACAGTGCCCATATTCAGGAATTTGAAATGGAATGGCACAATCGTAAAGCAATGCGCTCAGGAGCAGCGATTTCTGAGCCTCTTTATAATATGGAAGATGCCGAGAACGTATTAAAATATTTTAAACCTTGCACGTATGATAACTTTATTCAGATTGCGCCTGGCTTGACGATTAAATTTATCGATGTAGGCCATCTTCTTGGTTCGGCCTCTATTGAAATCTACCTAAATGAAAACAATGTGCAGAAAAAACTTGTCTTCTCGGGAGACGTGGGAAATAAGAATCAGCCGATCTTAAAAGATCCGACCTATATTCATGATGCCGACTATATTATTATGGAATCCACATACGGCGACCGTAACCACGAGGCGGTAGAAGATTATCGGGTAAGCCTTTCTGAGGTTATTAAGACAACGTTTGACCGTGGAGGAAATGTTGTTATTCCATCTTTCGCGGTCGGAAGAACGCAGGAGCTGTTATATTTCTTGCGTGACATTCAGGAAAAACATATGGTCAAAGGGTATTCCAATTTTCCTGTATACGTGGACAGCCCGCTTGCAATTGAAGCAATTAAAATATTTGGCGAAAATATCTACGGGTATTTTGACGACGAAGCAATGGAACTGGTTAAGAAGGGAATTAACCCGATCTCTTTTCCATCGCTGAAAACATCCGTTACATCTGATGAATCCAGAGCGATCAATTTTCTTACGGAGCCTGCTGTCATCATTTCTTCCAGCGGAATGTGTGAGGCAGGCCGAATTAAGCACCACTTAAAACATAACTTATGGCGCCCGGAATGCACCATTGTTTTTGTTGGGTTTCAGGCACAGGGTACATTAGGCCGCGCATTATTAGAAGGTGCTAAGAAAGTTAAACTATTCGGCGAGGATATTGAAGTCAAAGCACAGATTAAAGAATTGCCAGGTATCAGCGGCCATGCGGACCGGGACGGTCTTGTTCGTTGGCTTGAGGCCTTTAACAAAAAAACACCGGAACGTGTTTTCGTTGTACACGGTGAACGAGATGTAAGCGACCAATTTGCAGAATATATCTCAGAACGCTTTTCCTTATCCGCCGTTGTTCCCGACCGAGGCGATAAATATGATCTTGCTCTTAACACATGTGTATTTAAGGCGACCCCGAGTGTTATCTTAGAAAAACAAGATCATCCCCAGAAAGATGAGACATCGAAACTTTCTCCGGTATTTGCAAAGCTGGTTGCGGCAGGAAATCGCTTGCTCCAAGTTGTAAGAAGAAACGAGCATGGGGCAAACAAGGATTTAACTGCGTTTACAGATCAGATCAATTCTCTTTCGGATAAGTGGGACCGATAAAGCATATTTTATTGAAATGTTAAAGGACTGAAGGGAATCGAATGGGAATCACAGCAATAATATGGCCATTAATATGTACAGTACTTGCCGGTGCAACAATGGCAATTGGCGGTTACCTTGCGGTATCAGGAAGAAAACCGACAGAAAAGGCACTTTCAATTGGCATGGGCTTTTCAGCGGGTATGCTTACGTATCTTTCATTTGCTGAAATTGTACCTGAAAGTGTGGAGCATTTTGACAAAGCCTTATTAGGTAAATACAGCATTTGGATCTCCTTAGGTATCGTTATTGTTGTTGCTTTCACGGCTGCTGTCGTTGACAGGCTTTTGCCGGGACACGATATCCATCATGAACATGAACATCAGCATACAATGTGCGAGGCGTCGACGATCTATAAAACGGGCATTGCTGCCATGACAGCTATTGCACTTCATAACATAACTGAAGGAGTTGCCATATTTTTAACAATTTTGGGAAATGTGAATATTGGTTTGCCTTTGGTTCTGGGAGTCGCAATGCACAATATTCCTTGCGGAATTGCTATAGCCATGCCAATTTATGTTGCAACGAATGATCGAAAAAAAGCGGTGCAATTATCTCTAAAAAGCGGAATGTTCACACCCATCGGTGCGGTTATTGCAGTTGTTGCATTAAAGTTAGTTCTGAGTGAATTTTTGTTGGGAGTTATCATGGCTGCTGTAGGCGGTGTTATGTTCTTTACAGCGGCGTTTGAACTATATCCTACATCTAAAAAATATGAGAATAAGGGACGGTACACTTCTTTTTTGTCTACTCTGTTCGGTGTCGCATTTATGGCTATTGTGATTGCCATATTTGGCTAAGACGGATGGGTTACCCTATTTGTTACAAAACCCCGAATGCTTTAGGCATTCGGGGTTTTCAGCTTGTCGAATAGGGGAAGGGGTCGAAACCCCTTAAGTAAGATTAGTCCGCAGGCGGACATGCGCCGCCGGAGGACACACTGGACAAAATATCGGTTTTGTCCGCACCTGGGGAAGTATCGAGGGGGAATTGGGGCAAATTGTCAAATCAAGTGCAACACTTTGCAAGGAAGTCAGCAGGCGAAAGACCACCAAGGCATTTTCTCGGTCTTGTATTAAGCAAATCAGCGACTTCATCCAGTCTATCTTGGGTGATTTGACGGAGATCAGAACCCTTTGGAAAGAAGAAACGCAGCAATCCATTTGTGTTCTCATTTGTTCCTCGCTGCCATGGAGAATGCGGATCGGCAAAGTAAACAGGGGCACGAAATAACGCTTCTATGCTCTTGTAATCCGCGAACTCCGTTCCGTTGTCAAAGGTCAGCGAGCATACCGGCAGTGTGTTTAGGGCCGAGTATATCGCCTGTGTGGTTTCAATCGCAATCCTTGATTTGGGAAGCAAAGCCATTGCAAGATATCGGCTTTTCCGATCCACACAAGTTAAAATATAGCCCTTTCCCACTCCTCCGCGTATGGTATCGCCTTCCCAGTCTCCGATTCGGCTGCGAAACCTGATTTCGTCAGGCCACTCGGCGATATTACGTTCCGGTTTTACTGGATTTATACTGCCTTTACAGAATTTTCTCCGGCCCCGACGCAACAGATTTGAATGTTCGTTGTAACCGTTCAGGTATTTTCGTTTCAACGCTGAATAGATTGTGCTGTGACTGAGTTTTGAACCGGGATGCTCTTTCTTCCACCTAAGTACGATTTGTTCCGGTGACCAATAACGGCTCAGCTTGGATTTAATAAATTCCACAAGATCCGGGTCGTTTAGAATACGCAACGTTCGCCGGCATTTTTTTCTGCGGTGCAGGTAAGCACAATTCCCATACCATGCATTATATCTCCCTTTCGGGCCGCTGTTTCGTTTGAGTTCACGGCTGATCGTGGACACATTTTTGCACATTTCCCTTGCTATTTCACGCAGACTTTTGTTTTCACTTAGTTTAATCCGTAGATTTTCCCGCTCACTTAATGTAAAATGATTATATGACTGCATGGCGACCTCCGTGTGAATGGTGTGTGGTAACTTCATTTTACACCTTGGTTGTCTTGCAGTCGCCTTTTTATTTATCTGTTGCACTTGCTATTATAATTTGCCTGGATTCCCTCTCGAAAGGCTGTCGACTTTATCGACAGCCTCAAGCATCCCGAAATTCGGGATGCTTTTTATACGTTTTACTTCAATCAAGCTTTCAAATAGATCATTGTTAAAAGCATTTGATACTTCTAACCTTGATCATTTTCAAAAGTTTCTGCAACTTCTTTTAGTAAGGCAGAAATCGGAAGATGTTGGGGGCATTGGCTTTCGCATTGTTTGCAGCGAATGCATTCGGATGCTTTGCCGTAGGTTTTCGTATAATTCTCGTAATACACGCCTTGTACCGAAAAGCCTTTGTTTGCAGCTAGTTTTTCAGCGTTATACAAGGCAAAATATTTGGGGATCTGGATATGTTTCGGGCAGCTGTCCACGCAATATCCGCAGGTGGTACACGCTACGGCAATCGAATCATTGATTATACTGACAGCCTTTTTTACAATATCAAATTCTTCATAAGACATCGGTCTGAAGTTCTGCATGTAACCGGTGTTGTCAAGAAGTTGTTCCATATTGCTCATTCCGCTAAGCACCGCTATAACGCCTTGATGGCTCGCGGCAAAACGAATTGCCCAGGATGATATGGACATGTCCGGTGCGTAATCCTTAAATAGTTTACCCGCTTTTTCCGGAATATTGGCGAGCGTACCGCCCTTGACAGGCTCCATAACGATAATCTCTTTATTGTGCTTTCTTGAAACCTCATAGCATTTTCGGGACTGGATGCTTTCGTTATCCCAATCTAAATAGTTCAGCTGAAGCTGTACTACATCCACCTCCGGATGTGCGGTCAATATTTCATCAAGTAAGTCGGCGTTATCGTGAAAGGAAAAACCGATCTTTTTGATTTTGCCTTCCAGTTTCTTTTCCTTTACAAATGCAAAGCTATCAAGCTTTTGTGCTACGGCATAATAGGATATACCAAGATTGTGAACCAGATAGTAATCAAAATATTCGACACCGCACTTTTCAAGCTGTTCTTTAAAAATGCGTTCCATATCTTCTTTCGTTTTCAGAAACATCGTCGGCAGTTTCGTTGTAAGCGTAAAGCTGTCGCGTGGGTACCTTTTAACGAGAGCTTCCCGGATTGCAATTTCACTTTGAAAATTGTGATACATGTATGCCGTGTCAAAATAGGTAAACCCTCTCTCAAGAAAAGTATCCACCATTTGTTTCAATTCATTCATGTTGATGTCCTTAGGATCGTTTTTATCCTTTAACGGCAGGCGCATCAACCCGAAACCTAATTTCTTCACGATCTGTTTTCCTTCTCTCTTATTTGAAAGTTATTAGTGTATTAAATTGCTGCTCAATGCACTTTTGTTGCCCGTTACTCTTTGTTAATAGTGTAGCACTCGAAGTTGACTCCAAGTCAAGATATATTTTTAGGGAGTGCAAAATGCACTCCCTAAAAGTCTGCTATAAAAATAATTCATTCAGAAATAGTAAATTCTTTTTGTAAATCCACAAAATCCCCGCGGGAAAACTCGGGTACAAAACCCGCGGATGTAATACGACGCGAAAGGCATGCAAGACATTCCGCGGCTTCTTCTCCCGTACAGATTTTGTTATCGTAAAGATCATAGTCTTTGCGGTGAGCTACGGGAGATAAATTTGGCATAACTACATTTGCACCGGCGCGTAAACCCTTTTCCCGTCCCATTGGATCAATTGTACCAAGAGCCGTGGTTGCTGGCAGCAGCGTCTTTGGAAGCATAATCCGGATAAGAGACAACATGATAAGTGTATGTTCCACAGAAGGTTTTTCCTCATCGGCAAACTTTGTATCTTTATGAGGAATAAATGGACCGATTCCTATCATATGAGGTTTCAAATCCCTTAAGAAAATCAAATCCTCAGCCAAAGTATCATAGGTTTGAAAAGGTGAGCCTACCATAAAACCTGCTCCTACCTGAAAACCGATTTTTTTAAGATCATACAGGCACTTCTTTCGGTTTTTAAGGCTTAGCTCAGCGGGGTGTAGTTTTCCGTAATGCTCTTCATCGGCAGTTTCATGCCGCAGCAGATATCGATCTGCACCTGCGTCAAATAGCCGTTTATAAGAGGACGTGCTGCGTTCTCCGATTGACAGTGTGATCGCGCATTCGGGAAAGGATTCTTTGATATTGCGTACGATCAAACACAGCCGTTCATCGGTAAAGTACAAGTCTTCTCCGCCTTGAAGGACAAACGTACGAAACCCCAGCTCGTAACCATTGCGGCAGCAAGAAAGGATTTGTTCTAAGGATAGACGGTACCGGCGGGCGTTTGCATTTCCCCTTCGGATACCGCAGTAATAACAATCGTTTTTGCAGAAATTGCTGAACTCGATCAATCCTCGAAAATACACCTTACGGCCGTAATATTTTTCCCTTAATTCATTTGCAAAAAAGGTAAGAGCCGATCGTTCATCTACCGTCGAACACTCGAAAAAATATTGGATAACATCAGCCAGTTTCCGCTTGTCAGAAACATTTAGAAACTCAGAGAATTCTTTGGCATTTTTTAGGCTTAACTGCATAGATACTGCTCCTATAAACGTAAATCGCGCTCACCGTTTTCGATTCTCTTTAAGTTATTTATGATGGTATCGTAAACGGGTTCCCCTTTGAATTGCTCGATGTGTTTCTTCAAAATCTCTTCACCCTTGGCTCTGGTTTCCTCGGATGCATAATCAAGCAAATATTCTTTGAGCGTAAAGATGGCGTTTGGTATACAGAAATTATGTACAAATTTTGATTTTGCAACCTTCATAAATTTCTCTCCGGTACGTCCTGCACGATAACAAGCAGTGCAGAGGGACGGAATAAAACTCATGTCGCACATCTCTCCAATGGCTTTATCTAGAGAGATTCCGTCCCCGATGCAAAACTGTTCTTTATCCGGAAGATCATTTGCAGACTTGGATTGTGCGTACCCTCCAACCCCAATACGCGTTCCCGCGTCAATTTGGGATACGCCAAACGGAATGACCTCTTTACGAATTTCGAGCGGCTCCCGCGCTGTGCAGATGAGTCCGGTATACGGTACGGAAAGCCGTAAAACAGCGACCATCTTCTTAAATTCACTGTCGCTTAATGCGTATTTCGGATTGCTTGCATACGGCGTACCTGTGGCTGGTTTAATACGCGGGAAAGAGATTGTATGCGGACCAACACCGTTAAACGTTTCCTCAAGATGGATGGTATGGTATAAAAGGCCCATGACTTCAAAACGCCAGTCATAAAGCCCGAACAGCACACCCAAGCCGTTGTCGTCAACGCCTGCCTGCTGTGCTCTGTCCATACAGTACAGTCTCCAGC
>JANZZB010000236.1 GCA_026419635.1 Clostridiales bacterium
TACTGTCGTAAAGCAAGGAGGATAACGCAGCCTGGGGTGCAACCGGCGAGCAAAAAACCGGATCGGGTTCGACTCCCATCACCTTAATCTTCAAAAGCATGCTGCAATTTTGATAATGCTCTCTTTTCAATACGGGAAACATACGATCGTGAAATGCCGCAGAGTTCGGCAATTTCACGCTGTGTTCTGGGAGGCACATTGTTTAATCCGTAGCGCATGATAATAATTTCCCGTTCGCGCGGGTCCAATCGGTCTGTTACAAACTTGGTTAGCTTTTTTCTCTGATCAGAGGCGTAAATTGAATCAAGCATGGTATCTTCACAGCTGATCATATCCATCAAAGCGAGTTCATTGCCTTCACTATCATTATCAACCGGCTCAGACAGTGACACTTCACAGGACTGCCGTCTGAGTGTACGGAAATACATCAGAATCTCATTCTCAATACACCTTGCAGCATAGGTTGACAGACGTGCTCCTTTTTGAACATTAAAAGTAGAGATCGCTTTGATTAATCCGATGGTACCGATCGAAATCAGATCATCCTGGTCATTTGTAGCGGAATAGTATTTTTTGATTACATGCGCGACCAGCCTTAAATTGTGTTCAATCAGTTTATTGCGCGCTTCCAAATCGCCTTCTGCCGTTTTCAAAAGAGATTCGTATTCTTCTTTTGCCGAGAGCGGGCGTGGAAAAGAACCAGTATTGCCGGATATTCTAAGGGTAAAATAAAGTGCGTTCATTATGAGCATGACGGCAACAGAATACATACACTTACCTCCCGAGCGATATAGGTCATATATCATAGTATTCGAAAGATACTAGTCCGTTTCCATATTTTTAAGAAGAATTCGGGAAAAATAAAAAGAACAGGTTGAATTTTCAACCTGTTCTTTTTTATGTGAGATGGATTTAAATTAAATAAAAATAAACAAAAAAATTCGACATGTTGTAAATACAACAGACTAGCAATGGAATAGCATGGTAAACTTCATACATGTTAAAGCTCCAGCACTAAAAATTAGAGATAAATGCACGAGGAGGAAATAAAATGAAAAAATACAAATGCATTCCGTGTGGGTATATCTATGATCCGATGCTTGGCGATGCTGACAGCGGGATAGCGCCCGGTACGGCATTTGAGGATCTGCCACATGACTGGCAGTGTCCGGTATGTTTTGTTGATAAGGGCGATTTTGAACCTATAGAAGATTAAAGGAGGAAGAATATATGAGTATGTTTTGTTTTCAGTGCCAAGAGACTGCAAGAGGCACGGGCTGTGATAATCGTGGTGTGTGCGGAAAAACTGAGGAAGTTGCAAAGCTTCAGGACTTATTGATTTATACCCTAAAAGGAATTTCTGATATCGTTGTCAAAGGCAAGATTGATGCCGCTAAGATGGGTGACACCAATTATGAGGTGCTAAGCAGCCTCTTTATGACCATCACAAACGCAAACTTTGACGATGGGGCGATCGAAAAGCAGATTCGGAAAATGATCGCTATAAGAGATGATCTTAGAAAATCAGTGTCCACAGGCGATTTACATAACGCGGCAACTTTCATTGTGGATTCAAGAGGGTCTATGCTTGAAAAGGCGGCTTCCGTCGGCGTATTGGCCACAGAAAATGAGGATGTTCGCTCACTGCGTGAGATGATTACATACGGCCTAAAGGGCATGGCGGCATATGCCGAG
>JANZZB010000237.1 GCA_026419635.1 Clostridiales bacterium
CTTTACTGTCGTAAAGCAAGGAGGATGACGCAGCCTGGGGTGCAACCGGCGAGCAAAAAACCGGATCGGGTTCGACTTCCCTCACCTTAAGCATAAGAGGCATATCCGAACCCGCCTCTATACACCGACTTCCAGCGCTTTTCCACGTTGTTCTCCTCGTCGGGCGCCCGCCCGCCGTCGTCGGCCGTCTCGAAAATCACCAAAATTCGAGGCATATAGGTCGCAGATTTTTGAGGGAGCAAGAGTTTGTCAGTTAAAAGAAAAATTCATTGGCAATACGCACGTATGGCAATGGGTTTTTCTGCATAAATGGCGAAATCCTACCCCTCAAAAACGGGTTCGGATTTGCCTCTTATGCTTATGCAACTTACTCATCGGAAATCGAGATCAGTTCCTTCAATTTTTGATAGGTACCGTCGCCGATTCCGTCTACTGCTTTGATTTCTTCAAGGGCAAGAAAATTTCCATACCGCTGTCTGTATTCTATAATTTTTTTTGCGGTCGCGGGGCCAATGCCAGGAAGAGTATCCAGTTCCTTAGCGGACGCCGTGTTAATATTCATCCGCTTGTCTTTGTTTTCGCTCGGTTTTGAGGCCTCTTTTGGATTCGTACTGGTCGCATTTTCTTCGGGTTCAAAATACCGGTCGAGATCTCCGGATAATACGGGTTCTTGATTTCTTTTAACGGTTCTTTCCGTTCGGATGACAATACCCCGGTTTGCGGATAAAAAACCGAAATAAAACGCAGACATCATGCAGAGTGCAAAAAGTGCCGCAAGAAGAACGACTGTCGTTCCACGTTTTTTTAGCATAGCTGCAAACCTCGTGTTGAAATTAGGCAGTTAATCTGATATCCTTATTATAAAATAAATTGATGCTAACTTAAAGGTGTTTTGTAATGAAAACTATAAAAAAATGTGCTGTTCTCCTGTTTATACTTCTACTTTTTACAACTTCTGTTGCTGCGATAGATCCACCCGCTATTTCGGCAAGATCCGCAATTCTGGTCGATCCTGTAAGCGGAGAAATTATATATGAGAAAAATCCCCATCAAAAAGAGTACCCTGCAAGTACAACAAAAATGATGACAGGGATTTTGGCAATAGAAAATGGAAAACCGGATGATTTCGTCACAATTGGCAAGTCGGCATTTGTCGATCTTGAAGAATTGGGCAGCGGTGCAAACCTGCATGCGGGCGAAAAATATACCTTGCATGATCTTTTATACTTTTTGCTTCTTCCGTCAGATAATGATGCTGCAAATGCAATCGCCGAACATATCGGCGGAAATCGGGACAACTTTGTTGAAATGATGAACAAAAAGGCAGCGGAACTCGGAATGAAGGATACCCACTATGTCAATCCACACGGCCTTCATGACGAAAATCATTATACATCCGCTTATGATCTATATCTGCTTGCAAAAGAAGGCCTGAAAAACGATTTGTTCAGGCAGATTACATCCACGCCCAGAATAGTAATAAATAATCAGGAATTGCTAACGACCAACAGCCTTATTTCAAGATATAAGGATCCAAATTATTATTACTCCTACGCGAGCGGCATCAAAACAGGCCATACAACGCCTGACGGCTATTGTCTTGTTTCCACCGCCGAAAAAAACGGGGTTCAGTTTATCTGCGTGGTTATGGGTTCCTCAAAAGA
>JANZZB010000238.1 GCA_026419635.1 Clostridiales bacterium
CTGTGACCCCCTGCTTGTAAGGCAGGTGCTCTAGCCAGCTGAGCTATGCTCCCGTTTCCCAAGCGGCGAAATTTATTATAACGTGAGACCCCCCACTGTGTCAACCGTTTCTTATGCTTTTTTTGCGTTTTTAAGCAAATTGTCCAAATCTGACTCGTTGAAGTTGTACACTCTGTCGCAAAACTGGCATGTAATCTCTGCTTTTTTCTGTTCTTTTATAAGTGCTGTAAGTTCAGCTGTTCCCATGCTGATTAACGCTCGCTCGACCCGTTCTTTTGTACAGTCGCATACATATCCGACTTCATTCCGGCTTAAAATCTGGAATTCTCCGATAGGACCGAGCAGACGGCTTGTAATCTCCTCTGGCGTCATTCCGCTGTCCAGCATCTTTGTAATAGGTCCGGCAGACATAACCACGTTCTCCAGTTTTGTTATAACTGCGTCGTCCGCCCCAGGCATCGCCTGCAAAAGATAACCTCCCGCGGCTCTGACGGATTGATCTCGGTCTACAAGGACTCCAAGCGCGCACGCCGTTCCAATCTGTTCGCTTTCCGTAAAGTATACCGCTATATCGTCGGCAATTTCTCCGCTTAATAACTCAACCTGACCAATAAACGGGCTCTCAAGTCCGATATCTTTAATGACGGCAAGAATGCCGTTCGTACCTACAGCGGTTCCCACATCAAGCTTGCCGTTTTCTTTTAGTGGTAGATCCACTGCAGGATTTTGAAGATATCCTTTGACATTTCCCGTATGGTCGGATACTGCTGTAATCGTACCGAGAGGTCCGCCGCCCTTAATTTGGATCGTGAGCGACCCTTTCTCCTCTTTCATTGCGTTACCCATCATCGACGCGGCGCATAGAGTCCGTCCCAAAGCCGCCGTGCCGACAGGAAGCGTTTTATGAATCTGTCGTGCCCGTTCAACCGTCTCCCTTGCAGTAATAACGGATACTTTTACATTACCCCCAGCGCCAATTGCCCGAACAATATAATCCATTGCCATTATAATGACCATTCCTTTTGAGTTCATAGTATAACCATAAGAAAACGATCGTATTTTCCTGCTCAGAGGGTAAGCAATACGAACGCTATTATAAACAATTTCAGACTTTTATTCAAATAATATAATAAGTATTTCATCTTGCTTTGAATTATTTTTTTAATTATTTATTATCATTTGTTATAAATGATTAATATAATAAAACTTCTGAAACTTTTTTAGATTACTTCTTTTCTTTTTGAGCCGCAAAAAAGATTCTTCCCGCGTTTATTTCCGGAGGCTTTAGCCTCAGTTCTCCGTACAAAACCGGTTCCTTTGAAAAACCGGCCTCGCGAAGAGCGCTTTTGAGTTCATCAACTTTGTATGCACGTTCAAAATGCGTTTCGAAAAATCGATTCCAGTGATCTTCTTCCTGCACGAACAGATCAAAATCGTAGCGACAGATACTTCGTTTTTCGGAAAAAGATGCCCGCCATGCACAGTATGCGCCCTCGGCTTCCGATATAAACGCCTGTCCTGAAATGGAACGAAGTTTATACTCCGTATTAATATCAAAAAGAAATACTCCTCCGGGTTCCAAAAATAAATGAACCCTCCGGAAACATTCTACCAAATCCTCATAGCGTGTTACGTAATTTACACTGTCTAGGCA
>JANZZB010000239.1 GCA_026419635.1 Clostridiales bacterium
CCTCCCAGCAGATCACGCATGGAGCCTTTGCCTTCCGAGAAAAGATAAACAAACTTTTGGCTCATTTCGTATACTTCCTTCCCTGTTTTATTTTTAATAGTAGATTCGGACATCTTTCTAAAATGCCATTAATTTTCAGTTATGGACATTCATGAAATATCATATCATAAACCGTTACATTGTAAATACAGAAAAATTACAAATTTATTAAATTTTGCAGGGTAATATTGCATTTGATTATAAATATAAATGATGTACGCCACTTAGATTGATTTAGTATTCAATATATGCTAAAATAATAAGCTAAGTCTTTGATATGTTTTTTGAAGAATTAACAATAGAATTTACAAATGAAGGTGTTATCATGTCAGGAATCAATCTGCTTGTGCTTTTCGGAGGGGTATCCACCGAACATGAAGTTTCAAGAATATCAGCGGCTTCAGTGATGAGTCGGCTTGACAGGGATAAATACAATCTGATGCCTGTTGGCATAACAAAAAGTGGTCAGTGGTTCTTATACGGGGACTCTGATTTTGAAGCGGTTTCGAATGGGTTATGGGAAAAATCCGAGAAGAATTTACCTGCCATTCTTTCAACGTCACGCGGAGACGGTCTTGTTGTTTTCGGCAAACAGACGGTCGCAAAAATTCCGGTAGACTGCATTTTTCCTGTACTTCATGGAGCAAACGGCGAGGACGGAACGATGCAGGGGCTTTTTGAAGTAGCCGGAATCCCTTACGTCGGCTGCTCAGTGGGTGCTTCGGCAAACGGAATGGACAAAGCGGTCACAAAGATTCTTGTAGAGCCGTATCAAGTGGAGCAGGCGGATTATATACTTGTACAAAAACATTTGTTTGATACTTCGCCGGAAATTTCGATTGAAAAAATTGAATCCAAATTTGCTTATCCCGTTTTTGTAAAGCCGTCTTCATCCGGTTCATCTGTCGGCGTTTCTAAAGCGAAAGACCGGTCTGAATTAAAGAATGCGCTTATAGAGGCATTTAAATATGACCGGAAAGTGCTCGTGGAAGAAATGATTGTGGGGAAGGAAGTAGAAGTCGCGGTTCTAGGAAACCTCGATCCGATTGCGTCCGTTCCCGGCGAAATAGAGCCCAGTCGCGAGTTTTACAGCTATGAAGCAAAATATCTGGACAATTCATCCGGACTCTATATTCCGGCACGGATACCCGATGAAACAAAGGAAATTGTTCAAAAAAAAGCAATAGATGTATATCGTGCACTTGGATGCCGAGGCCTTTCAAGAGTTGACTTTTTTGTCAGGAATAGTGACAATCAGGTCATTTTTAATGAAATTAATACAATTCCCGGGTTTACATCGATCAGTATGTACCCGAAACTTTTTGAAGCTTCAGGAATTTCCTATAGTGAACTTTTAGATCGTTTAATATCGCTTGCCATGGAGGGCAAATAACTTATTAACACGTAAGATACAAGAAACATTCGGCGTGCCGCTCGCTTTAAAAGCGGCAGCCGCTTCTTATTGACTAAAAGCGCATTTTATATTGCTTTAGGCAATTTGCGAAACGGTGCATGGAGCTGACGATGGATGCAAGACCGATTGGGGTAATCGATTCCGGGCTTGGCGGACTGACAGCAATCCGCCGTATGAAGG
>JANZZB010000240.1 GCA_026419635.1 Clostridiales bacterium
ATATTGACAACTGCGTTATTAATTTTCATGAGCCGTATTCTTCGTCGACAGCGGAGCTTGTAACGGAAATATTACAATATACACTTAGCCCTCAGGACATATTAAAACCGGAGGCGGAAGGGCTTCTTGCGGGCATCTTTTTAGATACAAAATGGGTTTCTATCCGGACTGGTGTGCGTACTTTTGAAGCTTCGGCGTACTTAAAAAGAATCGGTGCCGATACAATAGAAGTCAAAAAAATGTTTCAAAACGATTTCGAATGGTATCAGCTCAGACATAAACTTGCCTCAAATATCGAAATTTATAAAGAGAATGTAGCTATTGCGATATACGAAGGAAGTGCTGAACGAATGGTTGCGGCTCAGGCTGCGGATGATCTTTTGACTATTAAAGGCATTCGATGTTCCTTTGTGGTATTAAATGATCAGAATACAGTTGTTATTTCAGCGCGTTCACTGGGGCAAATTAACGTACAGGTCATTATGGAAAAACTTGGCGGCGGAGGCAATCTGACAACTGCCGGTACACAGATCAATAACGTTAATATTAATGAAGCGGTTAAAATGTTAAAAAATGCATACGACAATTACCTGTCAGAAAGATCATAGAGGTGAGATAAATGAAAGTAATTTTACAGCAAGATATTAAAGGGAAAGGGAAAAAAGGGCAGCTTATTGATGTGTCCGACGGATACGCAAGAAATTATCTTTTTCCTAGAAAATTAGCGATAGAAGCGAATGCGGATGCGCTCAACGCGTTAAAAATCCAGGATGATGCGAAGCGCCGCAGAATTGAGCTTGAAAAGAAAGAAGCCACTGCGTTATCGGAAAGGCTAAAAGAAATGTCGGTTAAAGTTTATGCCAAGTCAGGCGCGGCAGGAAAGCTTTTCGGGTCTGTTACAACAAAGGAAATAAGCGACTCATTAAAACAACAGTATGGCGTTGAGATTGACAAACATAAATTGGTGCTTGACGAGCCGATAAAGAATTTCGGAACATATGAAGTTAAAGTAAAGATTTATCCGGAAATAACCGGAACGGTTTTTGTGGTTGTTGCTGCCGAGGCTTGATATAAAAAATCAGAATTCTTACCGCGGGGGATAAAAAATGGACGAGATGTTAAACAGAAAGGTACCGCATAGTTTGGAAGCGGAGCAGGCAGTGCTGGGTGCAATGCTGATCGATCCGGTCTGCGTGCCAGATGTCGTAGAAATATTAAACCCGTCCGATTTTTATATTGATGAAAACCGCGTTATTTTTGAAACGATTTACTCGATGTTCGCTACATCCGGGAAAAAAGTTGATCCGGTAACTGTAATTGAAGAACTTAAAGTTTCGGGACAATATGAAAATTCCGGTGGAAGCGCATATCTAATGCAGCTTATGGACGTCACCCCTACAGCAGCGAATGTAAAAGAATATTGTGAAATCGTGCGGGGAAAAAGCATGCTTCGGGCAGTTCTGAATGCATCAAGCGAAACAGTCGATTTGATTCTTTCGGAAGAAGGCCAGCCTGCTGATATTGCGGATCTGGCGGAGCAGAAAATCTACGCTATTCGCCAGGGCAGGGAAGTTAAGGGACTGACCCATATTAAAACTGCCATCAGCGACGTATATAATAC
>JANZZB010000241.1 GCA_026419635.1 Clostridiales bacterium
GTCAAGTACATAAAGGATATCAGCTTGTATAATTGATATACCTTTCTGATCCCGCCCCAAAACAGGTATTTCCCGGTCGGATATAAGCGCTGAAAAACTGCGACCGGTACGCAACCGAAGTTCCGTAATTGCAGCTTGCGTATCATAACTTAATCCGTAAACAGCATTTTTAAGGGCCGGCGGAAGATATTCCGCAACCGATTTCAACTGAGAAATAAAATAATCGTTCTGCAAGTCTTCTCACCCTCTACTTGAATGTATGAGGCTTTGTCCATTTTTAGAACGGACATCCTATATGGATTAGAAAAAGCATGTCCGCTTTTATCGACAGAATTTCTAATTCGTTCTCTAACTACCTGACATTTTGAGCATAAATTAGGTTAGAACTGACCATATTTCAAATAAAATGCAAACTATTTTGGATATGTTTTAGAAATTTTAATATCGCAAGATAATAAAAAACGAAAAAACCGCAGGCAAGCCCCCGCGGTTTTTTCTTCATTTTTTTCCAATAATGATTTTTTTATTTTTTTAGTTCTTCTTTCATTGCAGAATATTGTTCTGTTGTGATTTCGCCTTTTGCAAAGCGTTCATTCAGAATATTCAGCGCATTATCCGTCGATTCAGAATTGTTTAGCAATTTCCCCGTAGATTTATTACCCGTGTCGTTCCGTAAATATTTGACAAGTGCGATAATTGCCAAAATGCAAAGTGCAATAAATAAGAGAGACGTCACCAGCATAACAATTCCGCCTCCGGCCGCCATCATTAAACCAACGCCTCTGCCTCCGTAAGCCATCATAGAAACTTCTCCTTTCTTTTATTTTCTGTATTCAAATTTAAATCATATATAAATTGAGCATTCATTTCTATATTTATTATTCTAAAAATTTTACATGATATCATTGGAAATTTAGATTAAGTACAGTATACTTTACCAATGTGTCAAATTCGTGACAAATCTGTAAATAAAATGTGATATTTTATCGAACTTTTCGCTTTTCCATTTATTAAATATTGAACAATCGCATTTAAACAGTCTGATAAGCAAGACCCTCCTGAAAACGATATCAGGAGGGTCTTGTGTATATTGTTTTTAATTTAACTATCCAGCAGTTCTTTTAACAATTTGTTGACCACCTGTGGGTTCGCTTTTCCCTTAGATGCTTTCATAGACTGGCCGACCAGGAATCCGAATGCCGCTTGTTTTCCGCTCTTGTAATCAGAAACAGATTTCTCGTTTTGTGCAAGGACCTCTTTTAATATGTCCCGCACAGCGTTCTCGTCACTGACCTGAGAAAGTCCGAGTTTCTTTGTAATCTCTTCCGGATCGCCGCCTTCTTCAAACAAGGCATTCAATACTTTTTTGCCGGCAGAGCCGCTGATTACGCTTTTTTCGATTAATTTGAGAAGCCCGCAAAGGCCGGACGGAGTTAATTTTGTTTCATTGATCTCTTTGGCGGAATCGTTAAGCAATTTTGCAATATCACCGAGCAGCCAGTTTGCAACTGTTTTAGCGTCAGCATTTTGCTTAACGCATTCATCAAGAAAATCGGCGCGCGGCTTATTGGAAACAATCAGCTCTACGTCTTTAATGGGTATCT
>JANZZB010000242.1 GCA_026419635.1 Clostridiales bacterium
TTGCCGACAATGTAGGCGATAACGTAGGCGACGTGGCGGGAATGGGTGCCGATTTATTCGATTCAAACGTTGCTTCTATGGCCGCGGCTCTTATCGTCGGTGTTTCCCTTTCACCGGACAACATCAATATCATTCTGGGATACGCTCTAATCGGTTTGCTGTCCTCAATAATAGGAGTCCTTTGTGCCAGAATGGGAAGTTCGCTGGATCCTACATCTGCATTAAATAAAAGTACTTATGTGACCACAGCTATTTTTGGTATTCTGACAGCTTTGGCAACTTATATGTTTCATTTCAATTGGCGTATTTGGGGTGCAACAGCAATCGGTCTTCTTGTCGGCGTGATGATTGGCATCGCTACCGATTACTTTACGGATGACAAGAAAAAGCCTGTACAGAATACAGCCGAAGCCTCAAAATCTGGTCCTGCATTTACAATCTTATCCGGTTTTTCATATGGATTTTTAAGTGTTGTTCCCGCTCTAATCGGAATCGCGATTTCTGCATTAGTGGCATATAAGCTCTGTGATCCGATCGGTCCGGGCTATGCAATGTTCGGTATTTCTATGGCGGCTGTCGGCATGCTGTCGATCGTCGGAATGATTATCTCAAATGATGCCTACGGTCCTATTGTGGACAATGCCCGCGGTTTGGTCGAAATGGGCAACTTAGGAGAAGAAGCTCTTCGCGTCACAGACGAACTGGATTCCGCAGGAAACACAGTCAAAGCCATGACAAAAGGTTTCGCTATCAGCGCTGCCGGCCTGACCGTTATTGCACTTTTGGGCGCATTTATGAGCGAAGTAAACGAAGCGGCTTCTGCACTTGGCAAAGATCTTATCACCGGTTTTGACGTTATGCATCCGGTTGTCTTCTTCGGGCTCATGGTTGGAATTGCAGTTCCCGCAGTATTCTCCGCAATGCTGATTCTCGGTGTGGACAGGAACGCGCAGCGCATGGTAGAAGAAATCCGAAGACAATTCAGGGAAATTACCGGTCTTCGGGAAGGTGCTCCGAATGTGCATCCGGAGTATAACCGATGCATTGATATTGCCACAGTCGGTGCGTTAAAAGAATTGATCCCTGCAGGCTTAATGGCTATATTTGCGACAATTGCCGTTGGTTTTATCGGTGGTGTTCAAGCAATAGGCGGATATTTGACAGGTAACATTTTAAGCGGTTTGCTTTTAGCATTATTTATGTCCAATGCCGGCGGTCTTTGGGATAATGCAAAAAAGTATGTGGAGTCCGGTCATTGCGGCGGAAGGGGTTCAACCGCACACAAAGCCGCCGTTGTCGGCGATACTGTTGGAGATCCTTGCAAAGACACTGCGGGTCCATCTTTAAACACACAGATCACCGTCGTATCTTTAATTTCGTCTCTCATGTCCACTCTGTTTCTTTCGTTAAATCTATTCGGATAATATTGAAATAACTTATCAAGGGCCGCAACAATCGTTGCGGCCCTTTTGAGGCTGTCGATAAGTCAACAGCCTTCGAGAGGGAATCCGATACCCCCTCGATACTTCCCCAGGTGCGGACAAACCCTTCGGTTTTGTCCAGTGTGTC
>JANZZB010000243.1 GCA_026419635.1 Clostridiales bacterium
GGATCATATCTGTTCCATGCTCGGTATGGTTCACTTCCGGATGATATTGTACGCCATAGAAACCGCGGCTCTCATCGCAAATGGCCACATTAGGACACGAGGCGGATCGAGCCACCAGTGAGAAGCCTTCGGGTACTTTCTCCATATAGTCCCCGTGGCTCATCCACGTGATGCCCTCTTCGGGCAGACCCTCAAAAAGCTTGCAGGATGTATTGAAATAGGTTACCGTCTTTCCGTATTCCCGCGCCGTGTCCTCCTTGGCCGCGGTGACCCTGCCGCCCAAATTGTGCGCCATCAGCTGACAGCCGTAACAAATGCCCAGAATGGGTATGCCCATCTTAAAAATAGTGGGATCTACCTGCAGAGAGGTGTCGTCGTACACGCTGTTCGGACCGCCCGTAAAAATGATACCGGCCGGCGCCAGCTCGCGAATCTCCTCTATGGATGTTTTATAGGATTTGACCTCACAATACACTTGATGTTCTCGGACACGTCGCGCAATCAGCTGATTATACTGTCCGCCGAAATCCAAAACCAGAATAAGTTGATGCTCCTGCATGGCAATTCCCTTTCTTTTCGATAATTTTTATATACTTTGAATTTTAAAAGATCATAAGGAAAAAAGCAATTAATTTATTTAACTGAAAACAAAATTCAGAAAAGGGCACAATTCAAATACTTAAAAACAATGATATTAATTCATTTTTTACATTTTTAAAGTTCTATTTCATAAATCGAAAACGTATTAAAATGAATTTTCTGGATAAAAAAGGACTTTCATGATTAGTATATTTACGGAAATCTCTCAAAGAATAAACAACACAGGTAAATATAATTTAATTTCCTTATATCAGGGAGGAAACAAAATGGACAAAAAGTTTAATAAGAAATTGGCGCGCCGCTTTTTCACGTTTGCTCTCATTACTACTTTTATCGTCGGCATGATTCCGACTGGCTATGCATTTTTCTGGAGCAAAAAAACTACGTCTGCTAAAACAATGAAAGTTTTAGTGGAAAAAGTTACAGATCAGACGGATAGCACAGCTGCCGCTACTGCTTCCGACACAGAAAAATCCACAAAGACAGCTAAAAATGTAAAAACGGAAAAGGTCTCGAAATCAAATAAGACTGACGCAAAAGACAAAAGTGCGAAAACAATGGAACCCGTCAAGGAAGGCGACAATAAATCTCCGGTAACACAAAACCTAACCTTTGAGACGTATTGCAATATTACAGTCGCTGGAAAACTGAAAGCAATTGACCCAGAAGGGGATGCCTTAACATTCCAGATTGTTCAGAAACCGGATCTTGGTGAAGTTACAATTGAAGGTTCCGGATTCCGGTATGTTCCTTATCAGAATAAATCAGGCGATGATTTCTTCACGTATTCTGCTGTTGATGCTAACGGAAATACTTCCACACCCGCAAAAGTTGATATCTCTGTAAAAAAACGGGACTTAAAAGCGTCCGTGACCTATGCAGATATGGATGGAAATCCTGCTCATTACGCGGCAATTAAACTGTCTGAAGCTGGTATCATC
>JANZZB010000244.1 GCA_026419635.1 Clostridiales bacterium
GTGTTGAAGATTTGGTCGGAGATGAGAATACTACGGTTGGTACTCTGGTTAATGTTTCTCATATGGCTGCAACACCACTCGGCAATAAAGTACGTGTTGAAAGCGAATTAATAGAGATTGACCGGAAAAGATTGGTTTTTACTGTTGCCGCTTATGACGAAACAGAGAAAATCGGAGAAGGAATTCACGAGCGTTTTATTGTATCTAAAGAGAAATTTTTAAATAAAGTTGTGGCAAAACAAGCAAATCGCTGAAGGGACATTGACACCAGCGGGCTGATGTGCTAAAATCTATATCGCACTAGCCGCTGTGGTGGAATCGGCAGACACAAGGGACTTAAAATCCCTCGGGGGCAACTCCGTATCGGTTCAAGTCCGATCAGCGGCACCATTTATAAAAAAAGCAACAGAAGGGAACCTTCTGTTGCTTTTTAATTTAATATGCAAAAATGAAGGGGGGATAAAAAGTGGTAAAACATGTTGTCATGTGGCAACTAAAAGAGAGCGCCCATGGAAATACAAAACAAAAAAATGCAATACTCATTAAAGAAAAACTCGAAGCGTTGCGAGGGAAAATTCCTGGAATGCTGAAAATAGAAGTTGGAACCGACTTTTCGCAGACGGAAACCAGTGCCGATGTGATATTATATTCCGAATTTGCATCAAAAAAAGATCTGGACAACTATCAGCAGCATCCTGAACATAAGGCCGTAATGCCATTTATACTGGAAGCAAGGCTTGAGCGAAAAATGGTCGATTACGAAACCTGACTTAAAGGAAATGTTAAATACATAATAATAGACAATATTTGAAAACCGTTGCATGACGCATCGGTTTTAATCATGATATAATACCATCAAATTTGATTGCATGAAAGATGGTGCTTATGAGAAAGAAAAACCGTGAAATCACAGACAAAAATGAACTAATCAGTATAATCAAAAAATGCGATGCGTGCAGGATCGCTTTTTTTGATCAGGATTTTCCTTATATTTTGCCATTTAACTTTGGAGTTAAATTTGAAAATGACCAAATGGAATTGTATTTCCATTGTGCAAAGGAAGGGAAAAAACTGGATTTAATCCGGGCAAACAACCGGGTCGGATTTGAAATGGATTGCTCACACAGACTGATCACTGGGGAAAAGGCTTGCCAGTTTACAATGGAATATGAAAGCATTGTAGGAAACGGGATAATCACGTTTCTCGAAGGCGAGGAGAAACTGAACGGGCTTATCCAATTAATGAAACAGTATTCGTCGAAAGAGGATTTCGAGTTTGACGACGAAATATTAGACATCGTCGTTGTTTTTAAGCTGACTGTTCAAAATATAACAGGGAAAAGACTAAAGAAAAATCCCATAGCCTAATAAGTTATGTATAAAAAACCCGGAAGCTACTGCTTCCGGTTTGAGGCTGTCGATAAAGTCGACAGCCTTCGAGAGGGAATCCGATTCCCCCTCGATGCTTCCCCAGGTGCGGACAAAACCTGAAGATTTTGTCCAATGT
>JANZZB010000245.1 GCA_026419635.1 Clostridiales bacterium
GCATAAAACTTGAATAGTCCCTGTATCGATACAACGGCAAGAATATATCCTAAAAACGTTGCCCCCGTATCTCCCATAAAGATTTTTGCCGGGGTTATATTGTAAGGCATGAACCCGATGCAAGCACCGGCTAAAGCTGCCATGACGATTGCTACAAACGGTTCAGAAACAAGCATTGCGACAACAAAAAGGGAAAGGGATGCAATAGATGAAACTCCGACGGCAAGCCCGTCAAGACCGTCGATCAGATTCACTGCGTTTGTTATTCCAACAATCCATAAAATTGTGATCGGGATAGATAAATAACCCAGACCAAAATAAATGGAATTACTGAAAATATTGGGATTCGATAAGAACTCAATCCGAACACCGGCAAGCACAGGTATGAGTGCTGCAAGGATCTGAACAAGGAACTTAATCAGTGCATTGAGTGAGATAATGTCATCAATTACGCCAAGAACGACAATAATAACAGAACCCAATAGAATGCCTTTTGCCGGAGCGTCAATCTGGCCGAACAAAAGTACACTAAATATAAATCCGAAAAAGATTGCAAGTCCTCCGAGTCTCGGGATCGGAAGCTTATGCATCCGTCTATTGTCTTTCGGTACATCGATGGCTCCGATACGATGCGCAAAAATCTTAACGACGGGAGTTGAAAAAAATGAGATTAAACCCGCGATGAAGAAGGCGAAGAGCGACAAAATAAAAAAGTTACTGGTTTGAGGTATCATAATAGCGCTCCCTTAAAAACCATACATATTAAAATTATCCGTGGTAGGGTCTTTTTACAAACCCTATTTTTTTATACACTTTATCAAGCATACGATCGGCAAGTTTTGCCGCACGCAAAGAACCGTTTTTATAAACAGTCTCTAAGAAATCTTTGTTTTTTAACAGGTCTTCCGTCTTTTCCCTGACGGGTCGAAGCATTTCAATAACTGCCTCAGCAACAGCAGGCTTAAATTGAGCGTAACCCTGACCTTCAAATTCCTGTTCAATCTGGGACACGGTTTTTCCTGTTGCAGCTCCGTAAATCGTAATCAGATTATTAACGCCGTCTTTGTTATCTCCCATAAAAATACGGGTGTCGGAATCGGTGACGGCACGTTTGAATTTGCGCATGATATCTTCCGGTTTGTCCATAATCAAAATAAATCCGTTTGTATTTTTGTCAGACTTGGACATTTTTTTGGTCGGCTCAGACAAACTCATGACCTTTGCACCCGTTTCCGGTATATACGGTTCGGGTACGGCAAAGACATCTCCGTAAATACCGTTAAACCGGTTTGCAATATCACGGGTAAGTTCAATATGTTGCTTTTGATCAACTCCAACGGGCACAAGATCGGCAGAATAAAGGAGAATGTCTGCAGCCATCAATGTGGGATAAGTAAATAGCCCCGCATTGATATTATCTGCATATTTTGCAGATTTATCTTTAAATTGCGTCATTCGCTCTAACTCGCCGATGTAGGCCTGTCTCTTATACACATCTCCGAGCCCA
>JANZZB010000024.1 GCA_026419635.1 Clostridiales bacterium
TCGGAGATGTGTATAAGAGACAGGATTCACATCGAGAATAAAAAGATATCCCTTAAAACAATGACGTTAAACAATGATAAGCAAAAAATAAACGACCAACTGGGAAATCCGATTATTATAGGAATTGTGGTTATCTGGAAAGTTGTTAATACGGCAAAGGCAGTTTTTAACGTAGATAATTATAAAGAATTTTTGTCCATTCAATGTGATTCCGCGCTAAGAAATATTGTCCGGCTGTATCCGTATGACTCATCAACCGACGACAACGAAAAATCCTTACGCGGCAGCAGCCAGGAAGTTGCGGAAAAATTGAAAGAAGAAATACAGTCAAAAGTGGAAATCGCGGGACTCGAGATATCCGAAGCCAGAATTACACATTTGTCTTATGCTCCGGAAATCGCTGCGGTAATGCTTCAAAGGCAGCAGGCATCGGCCATTATTGACGCAAGGCAGATGATTGTTGAGGGAGCTGTCGGAATGGTTGAAATGGCGCTTTCTAAATTAAACGAAAATGATATCGTGCAGCTTGATGAAGAACGCAAGGCGGCAATGGTCAGCAACCTTCTCGTTGTTTTATGCGGGAACAGAGACGCGCAGCCGATTGTAAATAGCGGCTCCATTTACTGATAAAACAAAAAAGGGATGATGAAAGTGGAAAAAAAAGAAAAGGGAAAAAAGCAAATACTTTTAAGATTGTCATCATCTCTTTGGGAAGAACTGGTTAAATGGTCGGAGGACGATTTTCGCTCGCTTAACGGACAAATTGAATATTTATTGACGGAAAGTGTCAAGCGACGCAAAAAGGGTAAATTTGAATCAGATGAGGATTCTGAGAAAATAAAAAATCTATAAAAAAACAGCGGACCGGAAATCGGTTCGCTGATTTTATAATGCCTATGATTTAAGTATTATTAAACGGAAATTGCGGTACTTGTATTCATGCCACTGTTTGAATATAATAAACATCGGAAAGGGGACTTTACAATGAAATCTACATTTCTTCATACAAATATTAATGTTTTTGATCTGAATAAGAGCATTCAGTTTTACAGCGAAGCGTTAGGACTCCATGAAATGAGAAGAATTGAGATTCCTGACGGTAGTTTTATTATCGTATATCTTGGAGACACCGAAACGGATCATCTGTTAGAGCTTACCTGGCTCCGTGACCGTAAAGAACCGTATAATCTCGGAGATAACGAATGGCACATCGCTTTCCATGTCGACGATCGTAACGCAGCATTCTTAAAGCATCAGCAAATGGGATGTATTTGCTATGAAAATAAGGAAATGGACCTTTATTTTATCGCTGACCCCGATGGGTACTGGCTCGAAATATTATAAAATCGCAATTTGGGTATAAAATATAAATTACCGAGTGAGAAGTAACTCAATAATTTGCCATCCAACTCTGAGGCGGAGCGTTCCGCCTTTTTTGTTTGGATGTAATGATTTACAAGGATTTCTTGTCAATTTCCTTGATAAATAAAACCATTCTTTATATAATATCTTTGATTTGAAAATTTGAACTGGAGGTTATTCAAGTGGGAAAAGCGTTGATTATTGGCGCGGGCGGAGTAGCCAGCGTTGTTATTCATAAATGTTGCCAAAACCCTGATGTCTTCGAAGAAATCTGCATTGCAAGCAGGACAGTTTCAAAATGTGAAGCCCTTAAAAAGAAACTGGAAGGAGGGCGCACGAAGATACAAACAGCCGAGTTGGATGCGGATAATACGGAAATGATTATTGAATTAATCAAAAAATTCAAACCGGATATTGTCATCAACGTTGCGCTTCCATATCAGGATCTGACCATTATGGACGCTTGCCTTGCGACCGGAGTGGATTATCTTGACACTGCAAATTACGAGCCGAAGGACGTCGCAAAGTTCGAATACAAATGGCAATGGGCGTATCGCGAGCGATTTGAAAAAGCAGGCATTACAGCAATACTGGGAAGCGGATTTGATCCGGGAGTGTCAGGCGTATTTTGTGCTTATGCCCAGAAACATTATTTTGATGAGATCCACACGATCGATATTTTAGACGCCAATGCGGGAGATCACGGTTATCCCTTCGCAACAAACTTTAACCCCGAAATTAACATCCGTGAAGTAACGGCAAACGGAAGTTATTTTGAAAATGGCAAGTTTATTGAAACCGAGCCTTTGTCAATAAAAAGAGTCTATGATTTTCCGGAAATCGGACCTAAAGATATGTATTTACTGCACCATGAGGAAATGGAATCACTCGCAATTAATATTAAAGGAATAAAACGAATTCGCTTTTGGATGACGTTCTCCGAAAATTACCTCACTCATCTTCGCGTACTTGAAAACGTCGGGATGACCTCCATTGAGCCCGTCCAATTTGAAGGCCACGAAATTATTCCTCTGCAATTCTTGAAAGCTTTGCTGCCAGACCCTGCGTCTTTAGGACCGAGAACAAAAGGCAAAACCAACATTGGATGCATATTTAAGGGAGTCAAGGATGGAAAACCGAAAACCTATTATGTTTACAATGTGTGCGACCACGAACAGTGCTACAAAGAGGTTGGATCACAGGCAATTTCCTATACAACCGGCGTTCCGGCAATGATCGGGGCGATGATGGTTTTGACCGGAAAGTGGAAAAAACCAGGCGTGTTTAACGTTGAAGAATTCGATCCGGATCCGTTTATGGATGCACTGAATCAATTCGGCCTGCCCTGGCAGGAAAGCTTTTCGCCGGCACTTGTTGACTGAGGAGAAATGAATGGAACTTGATTTTAATTCTTTAAGAACTCCTTACTATATTG